>DATLUQ010000015.1 GCA_035533015.1 Gemmatimonadaceae bacterium
GCGAACGAGACCCGGCTCGTTCTGGTTGGCCGGAAGCTGGAGGTTGCCCGCGACCATCTGGTCGAAAGGCAGCGCCGCGGCGGTCGCGGCCGTGAAGCCGAGCGCCATCCAAGCGTCGCGCCGCGTGAACAACGGCGGGGATGCGGCCGCGCGGAGCGCGTCGACCGAATCGGTCGTGTCGGCGCCGACCACCGTCTGCGCGGCCGCCCGCGCCGCCGGGAAGCCAACGGCCGCCACCGTCAACAGCGTACGACGGGCCCATCCACTGCACGCCAGCACGAAGCCAGTCCTGGATCGAGGAATTCGGGGAGCCACACGGGGATCCCGCATCACGTCGCAGGTCAGACCCCAGCGCCCGTCTGCGGTTCCTGCGACGTCACAACTTGCGGACCAAGCCCCGCACCGTCAACGGCGCGCGAGCGCTCAGGACGCCCATTGACGCGCGGCCCGATCTGCGCGATTGTCTCCGGTCTTCCAGCCCCCCCGGCCCCATCCCCACCATTTTTTTCGGAGGTCACGCCATGCGAGTCCCCTTCCCGCTCGCTGCACTCGCTGCCACTTTGACCGTGGCCGCGGCGTGCACCAAGAAGGACCAGACCCCCCCGCCGCCCCCGGTGGCCGCCGCACCCACGGTCGTCACCGTCCATGCCAAAGACTTCGCGTACCAGGCCCCGGATTCGGTTCCCGCGGGCTACGTGGCGTTCACGCTAGTCAACGACGGGCCGGGGATTCACCACGGCACGATCATACGCCTGGACAGCGGCAAGACGGCCACCGACCTCGTGACCGCCCTCGCGCACCCCGGTCCCATGCCCGCTTGGGCCGTGGCCTTGGGGGGGCCGAACGCACCCGCGCCCGGCGCGTCGTCCAACGGCACGGTGCTGCTTACGCCCGGCAATTACGTGATGTTGTGCTTCGTGGACGTGCCAGGCGGCGTGCCCCATTTCATGAAAGGCATGTTTCACCCATTCGTCGTCACGCCGAGCACGGTCGCCACCGCAGCGCCCGCGGCTGACGACTCGATCACCCTCGTGGACTACACCTTCCAATTCGCCAAACCCCTGAGCACCGGCCACCACACGTTCGCCATCACCAACGGCGGCACGCAGCCCCACGAACTCGAGATGGTGAAGCTCGCCCCGGGAAAGACCGCCAACGATCTGCTCGCCTGGCTCAACAAGCCCGAAGGTCCGCCGCCGGGCGACCCGCTCGGTGGGGCGGCGCTTGAGGCCCCCGGCAATACCACGTACTACTCGGCCGATCTGACGGCAGGCAACTACCTGCTCATCTGCTTCGTGCCCGACGCGAAGGACGGCAAGCCGCACTTCATGCACGGGATGATGCAGACGATAACGTTGAATTAGCTGAGTCGCGCAGGCCCACTCTCCGGACGAGCCGAGCCCGGGGAGTGGCCATGCGCCGCGCCATCTCGGGCTGGAACCCGGCGGCGTACGATCCGTACGGTTGGCTATGCCAATCCAGGCGCCAGCCCCCAACAACCCGTCAGGACTGCCGACGCAGATCGTGGTCCCAGGACCGAACGGCGCACCGGTAACCGTGCCCGTTCCCATGACACGGTCCGAAGTGCGCGCGCTCGTCGCACGCCGCGGTGAACTCAGCACGCAGCTCGCCTCGGCGCAGCACCGACGCGACGCGCTCGCCCGGCAACTTCAGGATCCCGGCGCGGTGGACCGCGCGGGGCTGCAAGCCCAGGTGACCTTTCTCGATAGCCGCATCCTCGGCATCGAGACGGACATTGCCGAGAACGGGAAGGCGCTGGCGAGCATTCCCGCGAACTTCCGCCAGACGACCGCGGCACCCCCGATCATCGGATCGATCGACGAGGGCCTTGTCCGCGACGTGACGGGGTTGATCGCCGTGGCGATGCTGATCCCATTCGCCTTGTTGTGGGTCCGCCGGCTCTGGCGGCGCGACCGGGAGCGCGTCGTGGTCGGGATCAGCCCGGACCGCTGGGAGGACGGCCTCGCCCGCATGGAGCGACTGGAATCCGCTGTCGGGGCCATCGCCGTTGAAGTGGAGCGCGTCGCGGAAGGCCAACGATTCATCACCCACGTGCTAGCGGAACGCGCGCCGGCCGGGCTGCGCGACGGCGAGGCCCCGTTCGAGCCCATCATGGCGCGCCAGCCAGACGCGGCGACTCGGCCCGACGACGATCGCGGCAGACGCATGACGGGACGTTGAACGGCGCGTTACATTTGCGGTGTGGCGAAAGCGCCTAGCTGCCCAACGCCTGGCTCCGTTGTGTACGAACCCCTAGTGCGTGCTCCCCCCGCCGGAGACCACCCCATGCATCGCCTCTTTCGAGCGACCGCCTTCGGCATCGTCGGCCTTTCGGCGTTCGCCTGCGGCCCACGCCCCGAAGAAGCGTACGTGCGCGGGCAAGGCCTCGCCGTGGCCGAACTGCCGGTTCGCGACCAGGTGGCGATCTACCAGGAAGCCGTCGGCGGCGCCTTCACCGTGGGCGATCCGTCGCTCTACCTACTGCTCAATCCCCGCTTCCTGCCCCGCACGGCGGGGCTGGCGGGCGGCGAACCGCTGGGGCCGGCGCTGCGCAACGGACTACTCGACAGCCGCATCGTGCAGGGCACGTGCGAACCGGCGGTCGCGAAGGGCTCGTTCACGGTGGCGCACTGCCGGGCGCCGCTGGCCGGCTACGTCGTGCGGTTTTCGCAGATCCTGCGCCTCCCGGCGGACACGATGGAGGTGTACCTCGTCGTGCAACGCTATTCGACACCCACCAGCGTCGGAATCTCACGGCTGCAGTTCGAGCGCGTGTACAAAGTGGTCAAGCACGCCAGCGGGTGGGACGCCGTAGCCGAGGGGCGCATCGAGACCCCTTGAGGCCCTGTCGCGGCGGCGAGCGCCGGGGGATCCGCCCGGGGGTTGCGAAACTCAGCGGCCGGGTGAACTCGTAGGGAGATCGTTCCCCTCTCGCGGAGTGCTGCCCCATGATTGCCGCCCTGTTGCGTCTGTTCGCCCTGCGTCCGTTCTTCACGATGGCGATCCTGGGTATTCCCGTGGTCCTGCTGATTGCCGTGGGGCTGTTCACGATCCTGGCGCTCAAGTTCATCGTGTTCGTCGTGCTGCCCGTCGCGCTGGTGGTGTGGTTCATACGGCGGGTGTTCCGCCCTATCCCACCGCCCGCTTCCGCCGACTGATCTCGTCGCCGATCACCGCCAGTACGATCACCACGCCGAGCGCGATCTTCTGCACGTAGGGATCGACGTTCGCGAGATTGAGTCCGTTGGTGAGCACGCCGATGAACACCGTGCCCCACAGCGTGCCGGCAATCGTGCCGCGCCCGCCGAACAGCGACGCCCCGCCCACGACCACCGCGGCGATGACGTCCAGTTCATACTGTTGCCCCGCATTGGGTACGCCGGCACCCAGCCGCGACGCCAGCGTGAGCCCGCCGATGCCGGCAAGCGCGCCGTTGAGCACGTACACCCACCAGATCACCCGCTTGGTATCGACCCCGGCCA
This sequence comes from Gemmatimonadaceae bacterium, assembly GCA_035533015.1. Lineage (NCBI taxonomy): Bacteria > Pseudomonadati > Gemmatimonadota > Gemmatimonadia > Gemmatimonadales > Gemmatimonadaceae > Gemmatimonadaceae bacterium. The sequence goes on from DATLUQ010000015.1 coordinate 3,504, forward strand.
GCCAGGCCGCCTCGGTGTTGCCACCGATGGCGTAGATGTGTCGCCCGAACACCGTGCGGCGCAGCACGAATGATCCGACGAGCATCACAGCCGCCATCACCAACACCGGGGCCGGGACGCCGAGCACGACCGAGCCGCCCAGCGCGCCGAACGACGACGGCAGGTCGCCAATGCTCCGTCCACTCGACACGATGAACGCGGCGCCTCGCGCAACGGTGAGCATGGCCAGCGTCGAGACGAACGCCGGAACCTGCAGATAGGCGGTGAGGGTGCCGTTCACCACGCCGGTGGCGGTACCGACGAGCACGGCCACGACCAGGGCGGCCGTGGCCGGCATCACCCCATGCGCGGCGGCCATGGCGCCGGTCACGCCGGTGAGCGCCACCACCGATCCGACCGAGAGGTCGATGCCCGCGGTGAGGATCACCGCCGTCATCCCCACGGCGAGGATGCCCGTGACGGCGATGCTGAGCGCGATGTTCACCGCGTTTCCGATCGAGAAGAAGCGCGGGGCGATCGCGGCGAACACCCCCACTTCGGCGAGGGTGGCCACGACCAGCATGTAGTCGGTAAGGCGCTGCCAGCGCACGGTGGGGCGGGTCATGCCGCCGCACTCTCGCCGAGGATGAGCGCGGCCACGCGATCGGGGGTGGCATCGGCGCGCGCCAATTCGCCCACGACGCGGCCGTCGCGCATGGCGAACAGCCGGTCGGCCATGCCGAGGGCTTCGGGCAGATCGGAGGATATCATCAGGATGGCGGCGCCCTCGTCGGCCAGGCGGCGCATGAGGGCGTAGATCTCGGCTTTGGCGCCCACGTCGATGCCCCGGGTCGGTTCGTCGAACAGCAGCACGCGCGCGTGGCGCAGCATCCAGCGAGCGAGGACCACCTTCTGCTGGTTGCCCCCCGACAGCTGCTCGACCGGGCGGTCCAGCGACGGGGTGCGGACGCCGAGGGCCTCGATCCACCGCGCCACTTCCCCCCGCTCGCGCCCCCGGTCGACCACGCCGTGCCGGGCGAACGCGGGAAGCGACGGCAGTGATACGTTATCTCTAATAGCCGCCGTGAGCACCAGCCCCTGCCGCTTCCGGTCTTCGGGGAGGAGCGCCACGCCGGCGGTGATCGCCTCGCGGGGCGTGCGCGGCGCGAACGGACGCCCGTCCAGCCACATGCGGCCGTCGCGCCGCGCGGCGGCCCCGAAGATGGCGCGCGCCAGCTCCGTGCGCCCCGCCCCGACCAGCCCCACCAACCCCACGATCTCGCCGGCGCGGAGGGCGAGCGACGCGCCGCGCACCGGTCCCGACGTCACCCCCTCCAGTCGCAGGACTTCGGGCCCCGCCACGGTCGCCCCGCGTGGATAGCCCGCTGCCAACTCGCGCCCCACCATCAGGCGCACGACGTCGGCGCGGGTCAGCTCGCCCGCCGGCGCCGACGTCACGAGCCGCCCGTCCCTCAGCACCGTGACGCAGCCCGCGATGCGGAAGATCTCGTCGAGTCGGTGCGAGATGTAGACGACCGCCACGCCCTCATCGCGCAGTTGCGCGATCACGCGAAAGAGAACGTCGGTCTCCTCCTGCGCGAGGATCGCCGTGGGTTCGTCCATGATCAGCACGCGGGCACGCGCCGCCACGGCCTTGGCGATCTCGGTCATCTGACGCGCCGCCAGCGGCAGCCCGGCCACGCGGGCCCGCGGATCGAGCCGCCCCTGGCCCAGCCGCTCGAGTACGGCGCGCGCCAGGTGCTCCTGCCGCTCCCGGTCCACCACGCCGCGCCGAGCCGGCTCGGCGCCGAGAAAGACGTTCTCGGCTACCGACAGTTCGGGCACCAGGCTCAATTCCTGGTGGATCATGCGGATGCCGGCGCCGTGCGCGGCGTGGGGCGATTCGAAGCGCACGGGTCGGCCATCGATGACCAACGTGCCGGCGTCCGGTTGCACGGCGCCGGACAGGACTTTCATCAGGGTGGACTTGCCGGCCCCGTTCTCGCCGGCCACGGCGTGCACTTCGCCGCCGCGCACGGCGATGCTCACGCCGTCCAGCGCCAGCACCCCCGGATAACGCTTGACCAGCGAGCGAGCTTCGAGCTCCACGCGCCTACGGCTTGGTGCCGGCTGCCATGGCGCGCACCGAATCGGCGTCGACGATGCGCACCGGCACGGCGATCCGCGCCGGCGGTGCCTTGCCGGCCAGAAAGTCCGCGATGGCGTCGATGGTCTCCTCGCCGATTACCTTGGGCTGCTGCGCCACGTCGGCCTTGAGTTGCGTGCCGCCGGCAATGGCGCGTTGGGCTTCGGCGCCGGCGTCGTAGCCGACGATGACGAGCTTGGCGTGGTGGGACTCCGCGCTGGACAGCGCGCCGAGCGCCGACTCATCGTTGATGGCGAAGATCGCGTCGAGATGCGGGTGGGCCTGCAGCATGTCGTCGGTCGCTTTGAGCGCGTGGTCGCGGGTCCCCGATCCATTAAGATCGGCCACCAGATGGATGTTGGGATGCGCGCTGAGGGCGTCCTTGAACCCGCTTTCGCGATCGATCGTGGACTGCACGTCTGGTTCCCCGATGATGCCAACGTTGCCCTTGTCGCCGATCAGCTTGGCGATGTACTCGGCAGCCAACCGACCGCCGGCCACGTTGTCGGAGGCGACGTGTGACACCACCTGGCCGCCGTCAGCCGCGATGTCCGCGGTGAACACCGGGATCTTGGCCGCGTTCGCGCGCTCGATGGCCGGCCCTATCCCCTTGGAATCGACGGGGCAGACCACGATCGCGTCCACATGCTGCACGATGAAGTCGTCGATCTGCGACTGTTGCTTGGCCAGATCACGGTCGCCCGAGTTGAGGACGATCCTGTAGCCGTGCGCCTGGGCGGCCTGGCGAAGGCCGGCTTCGAGTTGCCGGTAGAACTCGTCCTCGCGCGTGAGCAACGAGACCCCGATGGTCTTTCCGGAGGCGCCGGCGGTCTTGGTGCCGGCTCGACGACAGCCCCACGGCGCCAACGCCACGAGGGCCAACAACGCGCTCGCCAGTGGGCGGTAGCGCGATCGAATTGCGGACATGCGGGAGTTCACCGTTGAAAGAGGAACGCGCTGGGAAGCTTGCCACGCGTACCCTCAATCTGCAAGCTCACGGCATGTGCGCTCGGATGGTCGCCGGCACGCGGCTCGCAGTGTGGAGATCGGCCGACGGCTGGTCAGCCGCGGTGGCCGCCATGAGTATGCGCAACAGCCTGCTGAAGTTGGCCTGCGCGTGATACACGTTCCAGCGGTTGTTGACGTTGAGCGCCGACGGCCAGATGTGGAGCATGTCATTGCGCGCATCGTAGCGCAGTGCGCCCCGGTACCACGTGCGGATACCAAGTCTCTTGGCAGCCGCCATCGCGCGCCACAGAATCGGCACGGGGAAGACGCGCCACTTCAGGCCGTTGGGGCTGATGGCGAGCCACAGGTCGTTGGACGCGCAGTCGGAGGTGCTCGGGTGGCTGGCCAGCAGGGCGACGAATCCGGCTCCCCGCGGGAGCGCGGTCACGTCCATGTGCCAGATGGCAAAGCCCGGCTGCGACATCTGGACGCCGACAGAAGGCGACCAGACGGCGTCCTCGAACGCTTGGCCGGGATCCGGACTCGCCGTCCGCATGCGCACGCTGGTCGTGCTCGCGGTGCAGCCGATCCCCGACTTAACGTACCACATGTGGGCGTGGCGCCCAGCGTCGAATACGACCGCAGGCGAAACTGCGTTGTGGTTCAGTTCACGAAATGCCAGCTTCGGCTCGGTCCAGGTTCGCCCGTCGCCGCTGGACGTTACTAGGATATTGTTATACACGCCGTCGACCCGGCGATAGAACGTGACGAGCCTCCCCGTCCCAGGATCGAAGGCCTGGTCGGGATCGGAGTTGTACGCGCCGACACCAGGCCAGCCGATGACGGGGTTCCGGACGCCGGTCGGCAGCATCCACGACGTGTCGGATCCCGCGTCGAGGAACGAAGGGTTTTCCCAGGTGGGGTCGGAGTTGAGGTATGGCGTGTAGGTGATCCAGCACCGCGCGCCGTTCCAGGTGCTGTCGCCGCACGCCACGTCCGGATGGACGGCGTCGGATGCGGCCGAGAATCCGTCGGGTGGAATGGCGATCTGGGTGAGCGACGGTGAGAATGCGGCCTCGACGCGGGACATGACCGGGGTGAGATCAGGCGTCGTGGTGTCGTTGGGGATCTTGTCCTGTCCCGGCCGCGCCGGGCCGCGCCCCGCATCGGCGTCGACCCGAACGGCGGTGGGCATTGGACGATCGGTGCAGCCAACCAGCAGGGCTACGGTGACGATGGCGATCGCGGATCGCATGGCGCGCTCGATGTCGGCGTCGACGGTGAGAGCGAGGGGCCGGCGGAAGCGGCGGACGGGGGGATCAGCCCTGGACGTCGCGCGCCGAAGGTTCGGGAAGCGACGGGAATGTAAGGGGCCAATCGACGGCGCGCAGTAAGGGAGAAGCTCCGCAACCCATTGAATGGGAGCACGTTGAATATCGTGACTTCAGACCAGTTCGAGAGCCGCAGCACCCGGTACGGCGCGCCGGCCAGACCGGAATCGGACAACGTCCCGACCCCGCCCGATCATTAGCGGATCAGGACAACTTGATTACGACTTCATGAATGATGATGCGCTCGACACCGGGGCCTCGCATATTGGCGCCGGGCGGAACCGCGGCTCCGATGTGCGGGTCGGCGGCTCCGTGCGAGAAACGATCAGGGCGTTCGCGGTGTCGAACCGTCGCGGTGATGCGACCGGCACCGCCCAGGTATCCGCTGACCGTGTAAGCAGGCCATTTCCGTCCCCGTACCCTGTCGGTGGAGTCGCTATGCGCTTCATCCGCTCTCGCTGGTTCATCGCTGCGGTGGTCGTGGTCCTGCTCGGCGCGCCTGCCACCTGGGTGTTCGCGCGCAATGAAAAACACGCCGACCCCGCGTTGATCGCGCAGGTGCAGCACGGCGAGTTTCGCGTGCTGGTCACGACGTCCGGCGAACTGCGGGCCCGCAAGTTCGTGCAGATCAGCGTGCCGCAGGAGGCCATGCAGGCGCAGATCTACCAGATGAAGATCGCCACCCTCGTGCCCGAGGGCTCGCTCGTCAAGACGGGCGACGTCGTGGCGACGCTGGACCGGGCCAGTGTCGCGCCCAAGCTGGCCGACGTCACACTCGCCGTGCAGAAGGCACAGGCCGACTACGAACAGGCGATGCTCGACTCCACCCTCACGCTCTCGAAGGCGCGCGAGGACATACGGTCGCAGGAACTGGCGCTGGAACAGAAGAAGATCATCAAGGAGCAATCGATCTACGAGGCGCCGAGCATCCAGCGCCAGGTAGAAATTGACTACGAGCAGGCGGACCGCGCCCTGGCCCAGTCCAAGGCCGACTACAAGACGCAGACGCTCCAGGCCCAGGCCAAAATGAGCGAGGTCGGGGCCGATCTGGCCCGGCAGAAGAACCAACTCGCCATGGTGCAGACGGTGATGGCCGGCTTCACCATTCGCGCCCCGGCGCCCGGCATGGTCATCTACGTAAAGGAATGGGACGGCAAGAAGCGTACGGTGGGCTCGACGGTCAACCCGTTCGACGGCGCGGTTGCCACGCTGCCCGATCTCACCCAGATGGAGTCGGTCACCTACATCAACGAGATCGACGTCCGCAAAGTCGCGGTGGGCCAGAAGGTGACGATCACGCTCGATGCCGACCCGTCCAAGGCGCTCCCCGGCACGGTGACGAGCGTGGCCAACGTGGGCGAGCAACGCCCCAATTCGGACGCCAAGGTGTTCGAGGTGCACATCAACGTGGATCACCCCGATACCACGCTGCGGCCGGGCATGACCACGGGCAACGCCATCACCACGTACGATACGACGGGTGCCAACTTCGTGCCCATCGAAGCGGTGAGCAGCGACAGCGGAGTTCCCGTAGTGTATGAACAGACCGGCTCCCGGGTGGTGAAGCGTGAGGTGAAGTTGGGGGCGATGAATGACGACGACGTGATCATCGCCCGCGGACTGGCCCAGGGCGACGCGGTGCTGCTCAATCCACCGGCCGACCGCTCCACGCTGCGGCTGCAACGCCTGGCCGGAGCCACCAGCCCCGTGGCAGCACCCCCGCGGGGAGACACCGCCCTGCCCCAGAAGCCGGCGTCGGCGCCGACCAAGCCGCGGAACTGAGTCGATGCCGGCCAACCGGAACCGGTTCGCCTCGCTACGTTCGCAGATCACGGCGCACGTACTGTTCAGTTTTCGCACGGCCATCGAGGCAGTGGGCCACAACAAGCTGCGCGCCGGACTCACTTCGCTCGGCATCCTGTTCGGGGTGGCGTCGGTGATCGCCATGCTGGCCATCGGTCGGGGCGCCGAACAGGAGATCATCGCCCAACTGCGCCTGCTCGGCTCGAACAACGTGATCGTCACCCCCATCGTCGTTCAGAAGGAGGAGAAGGCCACCGACGCCGCCGACGCCGAGCGGCAGCCGAAGCGCTTCTCGCCAGGCCTCACGGCGCTGGACGCGCAGGCGATTGCCGACGTCGTGCCGCACGTGGAAGCGACGAGCGGCGAGATCGTGCTCAACACGACGCTCACGCGCGAAGGGCTGCGCCGCTCCGGCAAGGTGGTGGGGGTGGACTCGAGCTACTTCCGCCTGCTCAACCTCGGGATCGCCAGCGGCACGGGGTGGGCGCACGGGCAGGTGGCCGACGGCAGTCCCGTGGCGATCATCGGCTGGGGAGTGCGCACGCGCTTCTTCACCACGTCCAATCCGATCGGCAAGTCGATCAAGGTCGGGAACGTATGGCTCACCGTGGTCGGCGTTCTGGCCGACCGGCCGGTGAGCGCCCAGACGTCGGAGCAACTCGGCATTCGTGACGCCAACATGGACGTGTACGTGCCCACGAAGACGATGCTCGTCCGCTACCGCAATCGCGCCCTTCTCACGCAGCAGGACATCGAGGCGGCGTCACGCCAGGTGACCGTGACCCAGGCCGGCGACACGACTGACGCCGCGACGCGCGCCGAGCAGTCCAACCACAACCAGTTGGACCGCATCATCGTGCGGGTGGACGACAGCCGCTACATGCCGGCCGTGGCCGACCTGCTGCGCCGCATGCTCACTCGCCGCCACAACACCGTGGTGGACTTCGAGATCACGGTGCCCGAGCTGCTGCTCCGCCAGGAGCAGCACACCCGCTCGATCTTCAACGTGGTGCTCGGCGCCATCGCCTCGATCTCGCTGCTCGTGGGCGGCATCGGGATCATGAACATCATGCTCGCCTCGGTGCTCGAGCGCATCCGGGAGATCGGGGTGCGGCGCGCCACCGGCGCGACGCAGCGCGACATCCTGTTCCAATTTCTCAGTGAAGCACTGTTGATCAGCATCGCGGGCGGTGTCGCAGGGATCGTCGTCGGAGCCGCGATCAGCGGCGGCATTCAGCACTTCGCCGGCATCCAGACGTCGATCTCCTCGCTGTCCGTATTGCTGGCCTTCGGCGTTTCCCTCGCCGTTGGCCTGGCGTTCGGGATCGTGCCCGCGTGGCGCGCCGCCCAGCAGGATCCGGTCGTCTGCCTCCGCTACGAGTAGCCCATGCCCACCATGCGATACCGCCTCGGCGGCGTGCTCTGCGCCGCGATCCTCGCCGCGGCCCCGCCGCTCGGCGCCCAGCATCCGCTCACGCTCCAAGAGGCGATCTCCCTGGCCGAGCGACAGGGACTCCAGGCGCAGGCGGCCCGGCAGACGCTGGTCGCCGCCCGGGCGCGCAACCGTGCCTTTGGCGAGCGGCTGCTCCCGCAGATCTCCCTCGGCGGCACGGTGCCCAACTACAGCCGCGCCATCGTACCGGTGATCCAGCCCGACGGCTCACAGCTGTTCACCCCTCTGCAACAGACGACGTCCCAACTCGGGGTCACCGTCTCGCAGCAACTGCCCTTCACCGGTGGCAGCCTCACGGTGTCGTCATCGCTGCAGCGGTTCGAGATGACGGGCGCCCAACAGGTGCGCACGTGGTCGTCGGCCCCGATGACGGTGAGCCTGCAGCAGGACATCCTGCGCCCCAACACGATGAAGTGGGACGCCCGCGTACAGGATCTGACCATCGAGATCTCCCGGCGCCAATACGCCGAGGCGCGCGAGGCCGTAGCTCAGCAGACCACCGGCGCGTTCTTCGACCTCTACTCGGCGCAGATGGCCGAGGCCAACGCGGCCCACAACGCAGCCGTGAACGATACCCTGTACACGCTCAACAAGGGCCGTTTCCAGGTCGGGAAGATCGGGGAGAACGACCTCCTCCAGAGCGAGTTGGCTCTGCTCCGCGCCCGTACCTCGCTCGACGGCGCCAAGCTCGACCTCGACCGCGCGCTCTCCGCGTTCCGCCTGGCGATCAACGTACCGGCCGACACGGCGGTGACCATCGCGGTCACATCCGACGTGCCCAAGGTGGAACTCGATACGACGCTGGCGGTCACCGAGGCGCTGCGCAACAGTTCGGCGATCGCCGGGTTGGCGCTGCAGGACGTGGAGGCCCGCCGGGCCGTGACGCAGGCACAACTGGCCACGGGAATCGGGGCCAGCATGCAGGCGAGCTTCGGGTTCAACGCCAGCGGGTCGGGGCCCAGTTCGGTGTATTCGAACCTGCTCCAGGCGCAGCAGTTTTCGCTGGGCATCCAGGTACCGCTGGTGCAGTGGGGCGCCCACTCGGCCGACGTCCAGGCCGCCCGGGCCGATCAGGATCGCGTGGCCGCCACATCGCGGGCGATGCGGGAGCAGACCGTCCAGAACGCCCGGTTCGCGGCGCTGAGCGTTGCGCAGGCAGCGCGCAATCTGATGGTCTCGGCCAAAGCTGACACCGTCGCCTCCAAACGCTTCGAGGTCGCCTATGAGCGATACGTCATAGGCAAGATCGATATCGACAACCTCTATATCGCACAGAACGACAAGGACCAGGCGCTCCAGCAGTACGTGCAGGCTCTGCGCGGCTACTGGACCGCGTACTACCAGCTACGGCAGCTCACGCTGTACGACTTCGCCGCCGGACGTCCCATTCGACCATAGCGGCAAGCCGCGTCGAGCGGGCACGCGACACGGCCGGCGTCGTGGGACGCGGGCCGTTCGCCCAACTCGGCAGTTCCGCCGCGCTTACTGCGCCCCACCCCGTCCGCGGCCCCGTCCTCCACGCCCAGCCCCACCGCCCGCGCCACTGCCGGCGCTCAGGTGGTCCCAGTTCATGATGGGGTTGAATCCCAGGATGGACGGCAACAGGGGGTTCCCCAGGGGCACGGGGGGCGCAGCCGGCGGGAAGCTGCCCGACTGAACGGCCCAATGCATCCGCGCGGGACCACAATTTCGCGAGGGTGGCTCGCGCGTCTCGCGTGACCCTGTCAGCCTCCTCCCGTGACCGCCGGCGTGCTAGCGCGAGAGGGCGATCACGCCCCAGTAACTGTGGACGCGTCCGTCGCGGTACGCGGCCAGCACAGGATCGATGGGGGTGAGCCGCGTTTCCTCCCGCATGCCGCCAAACCGGCCGCCAAACCCAGAACCGCCGAACACCGCACGAATGAAGGTGCTGGATGCATCGGTGGGAAGGGTCGCCACGTTCTCGAAGAAGCGCCGCCAGCTCGTGTCATTCTGGAACAGAGACCGTTCGACGTTCGAGGTATAGAACGCGGTGACGGTGGCATCGTGACGACGCAGATAGTCCCCCACCGCCCGCAGCGTCTTCGGCCCGCCGAAGCCCCCGACCAGTGGCACCACGAGGTTGCGCACCTCGAGCGCCCGGATCACCCGATACCCGGCGGCACTGGCCAGAAAGCTGTCCGCCCGGCCGGCGCCGTCGGTCGCCATCATCACGTCGGCGAACCCCGGCATCCACCGTCCACGCCGGGCACCGCGGGGATCGCCCGCATAGGTGATCGTGGGTCCGATCGTGGAGAACGATCCGAACATAGACGCGATGCCGCTCTCGTCGTCGGCCGACAACGCGAATCCGTGGACCCGCACGAGCCGGTCGTCGATCTCGCGCAGCGTGCTGTCGCGCAGCGAGGCGCTCGCCGGCACGGCGGCAAAGGCCCGGAACAGCGAATCCACGCCCACCGAGCGGCCGAGGTCGGCCGGCACCGGCCGCGAGAACAGCCGCGACACGAACGCCACCCGGCTATTAGATATTTCAAATAGCGCCTTGTACATCAGGTGCTGCAGCATGCCCTGCCGGCACGTGTCGACGATGAACGCCACGCGGGGCTGCAAGGCGGCGATGTACGTGAAGTTCTGCTCCGGCCCGACTCCCAGGTAGACCCCACCCCGCGGCGTGGTGGCGACCAGGCGCGGGATCACACGCTCATAATCCGTTTCGTTGGACACGAGGTGGTCTGGCCGGAAATCCCCGCCTCGCTCCGACATCGTGGTCACCAAGCGCCAGAACGTGCTGTCGGGAAGTTGGGAGGGAAGTGCGGCGGTCCCGGACGCCCGCCGCGGGGGCCCGGCAAGCGCAAGCGCCAGCATGACGGCGGCGGCCGACCCAGGCCGAGGCCTGGCGAACCCGGCGCGTATGGCGGAATGACGAACCACGAAACCCTCCCCTCCCCTGTGCCCGCCGGGCCGCGCGGGTCCTCCTACTATAACGGAACAGCTCCGCGCACGCGCGCGGAATACGCCGGATGTGGAGGGGGGTGCGCGCCGCGGCCCGGGCCGCGGCCGCGCGCTTTCAGCGGAACGGAACCGGAGTCCAGTCGGTGTGCGGGAAGATCAATCCCGCGGCAGCCCCAGCGACCAGGCTCAGCCCGATAAACACGTCGTGATCGTTGTGCGACGTGATCGGATACAACGCGGCGCCAAGCAGCAGCCCGAGTCCGGTCCCCACGAGCACACTCTTGGCGTACGCCGGTTGCGCGGCATCCACGCGCGTTATCCGCGAGACCGCGATGGCGCGCACCGCCTCATTCTCGCCCCGCGGCCGCAGCCATACCGAATCGATCGACTGCTGGTACAGTACACCGGTGATGGTGGAGCCGGGGCCGTTGACTCGCAGCGTCACTCCGGACGGCAGCGGCGCGATACCGGAAGACTGCGCGGCGGCAGGACGGGCTACCACGCACAGGCCGGCAGCCACGAGCAAAAGCGCGACAATTCGACGCATCATCGAAGTCCTTGGGAGTCCGAGAATCAGAGGCACGACACTGCCAATAATACGCACGGCGCGCGGGAACGTTGGAGCCGCCCCGCGCGTCCTCTAAGCCTCACGGATGGACCCCGCGCGGTCAACCCCGGATCCGGTCACCCGACGCGGAACAACGCCACGGCGCGCGCGTACCGGGCGCCGAGGACTCGCCGCAGCGGTGCGTTCTCGCGGGCCCGCAGGTCGGGGTCCCTGGCCAGCAGTCGTTCGGCCGCGGCCCGCGCCCGCTCGCTCAACTCGGCGTCTCGCATCGGGTCCGCCACCTTGAACGTGGGCACCCCGCTCTGGCGCTCGCCGAACAGATCCCCCATGCCGCGCAGGCGCAGGTCGGCCTCCGCGATGGCGAATCCATCTTCGGTGTCCACAAAGATCTTCAGACGCTGCCGTGCCTCCCGCCCCACGTCGCCCAGCAGCACGCAGTAGCTCTGCTCGCCGCCGCGCCCCACGCGGCCGCGCAACTGATGAAGCTGCGAAAGGCCGAACCGCTCGGGGTGCTCGATCACCATCACCGTGGCGTTCGGTACGTCGATGCCCACTTCGATCACGGTCGTCGCCACGAGCACGTCGATCTCGCCGTCGCGGAACCGGCGCATGACGTCGTCGCGCTCGTCGTTCGGCAGGCGCCCATGGAGCAGCGCCACCCGCCGGTGCGCGAACGGGCCGGTGCGGAGCGATTCGTACATCGTCGTCGCTGCCTTGAGGTCCAGCTTCTCCGACTCCTCGATCACGGGATAGACGACGTACGCCTGCCGGCCCTTGGCCAGTTCGCGATCCACGAACTGCATCACGCGCTCACGCGACGAGGCGCCGCGGAAGGTCGTGGTGATGGGACGCCGCCCGGGTGGCCGCTCGTCGAGAAAGCTGAGGTCGAGGTCACCGTAGATCGTGAGGGCCAGCGAACGGGGAATGGGTGTGGCGCTCATCAGCAGCACGTCGGGCATCTCGCCTTTGGCGGCCAGCGCCTCCCGCTGCTCCACCCCGAACCGGTGCTGCTCGTCGATGGCCACGAACCCGAGACGCGTGAATGCGGTCGCCTCCTGCACCAACGCATGTGTGCCGATCACCAGTTCCGGCCATTCCCCGTCCGGCGGCGGCTCGCGCTGCGCCAACCGCGCCGCGATCGCCTTGCGTTCACGCGTCGGAACGCTGCCCGTGAGAAGCACCGGCTCGACCCCGAGTGGGGAGAGCAGAGTTGTGATCGTTCGGTGGTGCTGTTCGGCCAGGAGTTCGGTAGGCACCATCACCGCCGCCTGGTACCCGTTCTCCAGCGCGAGCAGGGCCGCGAACACGGCCACGATGGTCTTGCCGCTCCCCACGTCGCCCTGCAAGAGGCGGTGCATGCGGCGGTCACTGCACATGTCGGACACGATCTCGCGGAGCGCGCGCACCTGGGCATTGGTGAGTTGATAGGGGAGAGACTCGCGAAGCCGCGTGGTGAGGTTGCGCTTGTTCTCGAACCGGATGCCCCGCCGCGTCTCGCGGGCCAGCACCTTCACGCGCTGGTGAAGCACGTGCACGAAGAACAACTCCTCGAACGCCAGCCGGTCGCGCCCCGCGATCGCCTCCGCCATCGTGCGCGGCCGGTGGACCATCCGCAGTGCGTCGGCGATGCCCGCCACCCCGGCCGCCTTGAGGATCTCCGCCGGAAAGTACTCCGTCACCTGTGGCAGCAGCGCGTCGAGGTTGGCGTCCACGATGTGCCGGATGACCTTGAACGACAGCCCCTCGGTGGCGGGGTACACCGCGAGCACCCGCCCCCTTGCCGTGCCCTCGTCGTCGGGCCCGAGGTTCACGAACTCGCGCGGCGCCAGTTGGCGCCCGTGGTAGAAACGCACCGTGCCCGAGGCGAGCAGGACGTCGCCCTTGTTGATGGCGCGGTCGAGAAACGGCTGGCCGGGCCAGGCGGCTTCGATCATGCCGCTGTCGTCCTGCAGCACGGCCTGGAAGATGCGGAGCCCTTTGCGCGTGGGCAGCACGCCCTTGGAGATGACGCGCCCGATCACCGTGGCATCGGCGCCGGTGCGCAGCGACGCGATGCGCGACACGGTACTGGCATCCTCGTAGCGGTGCGGCACCAGCCACACGAGGTCGCCGGCGGTCTTCACGTTCATCTTCTGGAAGGCCGTGGCTCGGCGCGGCCCCACGCCCTTCAGGTACGTGATGGGCGTATCGAGGATGACCCGTGGGGCGGCGGTCGCCATGCTACTCCTCGCTCAGCAGCTCCCGCGCGAACTCCGCAGGATCGAATGGCGCGAGATCCTCGGCCGCTTCGCCCACGCCGAGGAACTTCACCGGCACGTCGATCGCTTCGTGCACCGCCACCACCACGCCGCCCCTAGCCGTACCGTCGAGCTTGGTCACGACGAGCCCGGTGACCGGGACGGCAGCCGCGAACGTCTTGGCCTGCACCACCGCGTTCTGCCCGATCGTGCCGTCGAGCACGAGCAGGGTCTCGTGCGGCGCGCCAGGGAGCCGCTTGGCGATCACGCGCTCGACCTTGCGCAATTCGTCCATCAGACCGCTCGAGGTGTGCAGGCGACCCGCCGTATCCACGATGAGTACATCCACGCCACGTGAAACCGCGGCGTCGATGGCGTCGAAGGCGACGGCTGCCGGATCGCCCCCGGGCTGGGCGCCGACGAATTCCGCGCCCGTGCGCTGCGCCCACACCCGCAGTTGATCAATGGCGCCGGCGCGGAAGGTGTCGCCCGCCGCGACCATCACGCGCTTGCCCTCGCCGCGGAGCCGGGCAGCGAGCTTGCCGATGAACGTCGTCTTCCCGGCGCCGTTGACGCCGATCACCAGCACCACGGCCGGTTTCGCGCCGGGCAGCACGAACGCGGGGTCGCTATTTCCGGCGACGAGCGCACGCTCGATGCCTCCGGCAAGGGCGACGCGGAATTCTTCCTCGGTCTTCACCGTGCCCCGCTTGGCACGATCCTCGACCTCGGCCACGAGGCGCAGCGTGACCGGCACGCCGAAGTCGGCTTCGAGCAGCAGTTGCTCCAGCGGTTCGAGCGTGCCGTCCTTGACCCCACCGCGCACCATGACGCCCACGTCGCGCAGCGCGACGTCCTTGACCCGCTGCCAGAGAGACTTGCGTGGGGTGTCGCCCGACTTGCGAAGAAGACGCGGCATGGCGGCAATCTAGCAGCAATCGGACCGGTGGCGTACGCCGAAGCCGGCCCGCCGAAGCATTCCGCCGCCGCGTGCTTGGGTGCTCGCTCCAGCGGCACACGCCAGGGGCGCTGCTCTGGCCTACCGCAGCCCCGCCCTTCGCCGCAGCAGCCACTCCCCGCACAGCAGGACGACGAGCGCCACGTACGGCCACGCGCTATCCCGCGCCGGTGGCGCCGAACCGCGTGCCGGTGAGCCGCCGACCGCCGCTGACGCAACGCCCGGAGGCCGCGGCACCAGCTCTTCGCTGGCGTTCACGACGAGCACGGCCGAGCCACCAGGCATCGAAGCGTCGTACGTTCCAGCCGGCAGCGGGGAGGAGACGGCGGTGGCCGAACCGCTCGGGAAACGAAGCTGCAGCGTGTCGACTGCCCTGCTGCCGCGTCGCGCGAGCGCCACCGTCACGGCGCTGTCGCCCGCCGCACCGTGGCGCCAGGTCACCGGTTGGCCGGCGCGGACGAGCCCTGCGTCGGGCACGGCGGCGCGGCGGTCGGCGCGTTCGGACGCGAGGTAATCGAAGATGCCCCCCCAGAGCGCGGTGAAGGCATCGGCCGACGCTCCGCCGCGAAACTCCCAGCGCCAGAGGTCGGACGCGGCGACGGTGACGACGCGCCGAGGCGAGTCGTCGCCGGCGATGATCGTCCGTGTGACCGCCTCGCGTCCCCGCCGGACCTCGAGGGCATGCCAGTGTCCTTTGGGCTCCACCCGGCCCACGAGCAGCGGCGGCAGTGAGTCCCAGACGACGCCGCTCAGCGCCGCCGCGAGGGGCGAGACCGGTGCCGCGCTCGCGTACCATTCGTTGCCGTCGCCCGTGGTCGGCACGATGAGCGCCAGCGGCGCGCGGGTGGCCTCGCGCGGAGGACCGAAGACGGCCGTATCGCCGTGCAGCACGGCCACCGGCGCATCACGGAAGGCCGAGCGGACCTCCGCCTCGGTCACCGGTGCGTAGCTCCCATCCACTCGCCAGTTACCGGGAGACAGGTAGTAGAATGCCCGCGTGGGCAGGGCGAGCGCCCCGCGGAGGACGGCCAGCGCGTACCGCGCGTCGTAATCCGGCGATGTGGAGACGAACACGGCGCCTGGCTGCCGGGAGATGTCCATGCCGGTGCCCAACGTGTCGTTGCGTGGCTCGGCGTCCCCGGCTGCCGACACGACCGCGCGCAACGCGGCGGGGCCCTCGGGTCCCGAAACGCGGATGCGCGTCGAGAGATCGCGCCGGGCGTAGGCTCCGAGCGAGTCGAACGGCACGGCGGCCAGGAGGCGGCCGTCGAGGAACAACCGAGCGGTACCGGGCCCGCTCCCACCAGGGCCGGCGCCGATCGTGACCCGCGCCTCGACCGTGTCGCCGCCCACGACGGCGCGTGGGACGTCGAGGTTCACCGCCGCCACGTCGTGGACGGGCGCATGCGGCACCACGATCACGCGTGAGCCGGCGGGGAGACGGTGCAGCTGCGCGCGCTGCGCGCCCTCGCCGTCGGTGACCACGACCACTGGCCGGCTGGTGGCCAGCGCCCGTTCGACCACGGGACCGATGTCAGAACGCGTATCGTCCGGGAGCTTCGGTGGCGTGCCGGCCCGCAGGGAGTCGCCGAACAGGAAGAGGGAGTCGGCGTGGACGGCGCCGGCCGAGTCGACGGCCGCGCGCCACGCCAGGCTGTCGCCGGCCCGGGCCATGCTCGACGAGGCGTCGAGGGCCACCCAGGGCTTCGGGAGGTGGGCGGGACCGCCCGGCGCGCCGACGAGGAGTGCGACCACGAGCGCGAGGGCGGCCGCGCGGAGTGCGGCCGGCGCCTTCGCCGCGAGAATGCGGCGTGGCGAGCCCCATCCGTACTGGAGGGCCGCGCCGGCCAGCCCCAGGAGAACGGCGATCAGCCAGAGCACAGGGGGAGGCCCGGGAAGCAGCGGCGCCGTGCTGGCGCGCCGGCGCCGCTAGCGCAGAGCGACGGTGGCGGCCGCGCCGCCCGTGCCGGCCAGTAGCTGCCCCATGAGGTGGTCGCGCACAGTGTCGAACGAGGCCATGAGCGTCCGGGGAATCGGTTCCCCTCCGACGTTCCTGAGCGCCACGCGCGGGTTGCGTTGCACGCCGTTCACCAGGAATTCGAAGTGGAGGTGCGGGCCCGTGGCGAGCCCGGTCATCCCCACGTAGCCGATCGTCTCGCCGATCGTCACGCGCGCGCCGGCGTGGATGCCCTTGGCGAACGCGCGCAGGTGCCCGTACCGCGACGAGAAGCCGTTGGGATGGCGGATCTCGATCAGGTTGCCGTAGCCGCTCGCCCACCCGGCGCGCACGACCACGCCATTGCCGATGGCCCGCACCGGCGTGCCGGCGTTGGCCGCGTAGTCGATACCCTTGTGGTCGCGCCAGAGCTTGAGAATCGGGTGGAACCGGTTGCCGAACCCGCTGGAAATATACTTGAACTGCAATGGCACACGCAGGAAGGCAGCCTTGAGCGAGCGCCCCTGCTGGTCGAAATAGTCGCCGGCGAGTTTGTCGTTGGTGTAGTGCACCGCGTCGATCTCGGTGCCCGACAGGTCGAGCTGCGCCGCCACGATATCGCCGATCCGCACGGTCCCATTGGACAGTCTGCTGCGCTCGGCCAACACGCGGAATTTGTCACCGTCCTGCAGGTCGCGGCTCATATCCACGCGGTACTCGTACACGTCGTCGGCCAACTTGAGGACGATCGCCGTCTGCGCGTCCCGGGGGAGCGTGCTGTCGGCGGCGTCGTACACGGCCTGATAGAGGTTCGAGTGGATCGTGCCCGCGATCGCGACCGTGTCGGTGGTCCAGGGAAGGCGCTCGTCATGCTCGGTCCAGCCGCTGTCCCCGCGCACGAGGTGCAGGAAATGGTCCACGGCCAATTGCACTACGATCTGGGTGGGCTGCGAATCGCCGGGCGACGCGTTGAGCACCGCCACGGGCAGTCCCGTGGGAATGCGCCGCGGATTGAGCGACGTGGCCGCTAGCACCGCATGTCCGGCGGCCGTATCGCTCAGCCCACTGCGCTCCAGCACCGCGACCAGGGTCTCGCCTCGGGCCACGCTGTCGAACTTGAGTTGCCAGCTGGGCACGGGACCCGAGTCGGCCAACACGGCGGCCGCCGGCAGCTGGGCGAGCGGCGGAGTGGCCCGGATGGCGAAGACGACAAGACCCGCCACCACCGAGTACGTGATGGCGCGCGCGGTGCGAACCTTCAATCCATCTGCCTCCGGATGAAGGTGGGGATCTCCATGTCGCTGAGATCGCTCACCCCTTTGTCCTTGTCGGAAGCGGCCGGCCGCGCCGGACGCTGCGTGTCTCCCGGCTGGGAGCCCGCGCCCCGCGGCGACACCCCACCCGCGCGCATGGCTCGCGAAGCCGGAAACGGAATGACGGGCGCGCCCTTGCCGAGCATCGGGTGGTCGTGCGCCGGTGTGAGGCCCGTGGCCACCGTCCGGTCGAAGCCCGTGGCGATGACCGTGACACGCAACTCGCCCTGCATGGCGGGCTCGTGCACGGCGCCGAAGATGATCTCGGCGTCGTCCCCGGCCGCGTCGTGGACGATGTCGCTGATCTGCGTGACTTCGCCAAGCGTGAGGTCGCCGCCGCCCGTGATGTTGAGCAGCACGCCGCGCGACCCGGAAATGGACACGTTGTCGAGCAGCGGGCTCGAGATGGCCTGTTGCGCGGCCTCCATGGCGCGGTTCTCGCCGCGTCCGATGCCGGTGCCCATGAGCGCCGAGCCACCCTCGCGCATCACCGTGCGCACGTCGGCGAAGTCCACGTTCACGAGGCCGGGCTTGGTGATGAGTGTGCTGATGCCCTGCGTGGCATGGAGGAGCACTTCGTCCGCCTTCTTGAGCGCATCCTGGAACGGAATGCCCTTGCCGACCACTGCCAGAAGCCGCTCGTTGGGCACGACGATCATCGTGTCCACGTTCTTGCGCATCTCGGCAATGCCCTGTTCGGCCTGCCGCATGCGCTTGCGCCCCTCGAACAGGAACGGCTTGGTCACGATGCCCACGGTGAGTGCGCCGGCTTCGCGGGCCAACTCAGCCACGACGGGCGCCGCCCCCGTGCCGGTACCGCCCCCCATGCCGCACGTGATGAAGACGAGGTCGGCGCCCTGCATCGCCGCGCCCACTTCGTCTCGATTCTCTTCGATGGCCTGCCGGCCGATCTCCGGCCGCGCGCCGGCACCCAGACCGCGGGTGAGCTTCTTGCCGATCTGAACCTTGATATCCGACTTCGAGTTCAGGAGGGCTTGATTGTCGGTATTGACGGAGATGAACTCGATATGCTCGAGACGCTCCTCGATCATGCGATTGACGGCGTTGCCGCCACCGCCGCCGACGCCCACAACTTTCATCCGGGCGTGCTCGTGCACGCTTTCTTCGAACTCGAAGACCATGCGAGTGGGACTCCCGCACTTGCGAGGTGGGAACGGTCGGCGCGGAACGGGCCTACCGTCGAACGGGACGGCGATCGTGGGCACACCCTAATGCTGCGCTCCACAGTCGCTCAGTCGGTTGCGGCAATATAATGCGTTTGCCGTGCCCGACTACCCCTGCTTCAAGGACGACGACGATACGAAAAGAGCACGTGCTGTTTGTCCACACACCGGCGATCGACAGCACTTTTTTGATGTGGATTTCTCTTGCCGCCGAATTGCCCGCCGCTGGTTGACGCGAGGACGCCACACGTGCGAGCATCCAGCTTCACCAAGCCCGGTTGGCCAGTGTTGCCACCTGCACCGTTGGTATGATGACCGAACCCGTGTATTACACCACAATGCCGAGCCCGGTCGGCACGCTGACGCTGGCGGCTCGCGAAGCCGGCCTGGTGGGCGTCTATTTCGAGCTTCGACGTCACGGACCGCCGACGCAGGAAGCACTCGCCTGGCGCCCCGACGACGGCACGGCGGAACCGGCGTCGAGAGTCCTCAAGACGGCGCGCCACCAGCTCGAGGCGTATTTCGCCGGTACCTTGCGTGCGTTCGACGTGCCCCTCGCGGCCCGCGGGACGGCCTTCCAGCGGGCCGTGTGGGCCGAGCTCCGGAAGATTCCCTATGGCGGGCGTTCGTCCTACGGAGAGATGGCCCGCCGCTTGGGCAATTCTGGCGCGTCGCGCGCCGTGGGCGCCGCGAACGGACGGAATCCGATCTCTATCGTGGTGCCATGCCATCGGGTCGTGGGGGCCGATGGCTCGCTCACGGGGTTTGGCGGCGGGATCGAGCGCAAGCGGTGGCTCTTGAACCATGAGACACGCCAGGTCGGATGATCTCGGAACGCAGGTTACCGTCGTTCTGTCCTACTGTCCTACCGTCCTACTCCTAGAAGAAGTCCTGCAACCAGAACTTGAGCTTGGCCACCCACTTCTCCATCCCGGCCCCGCTCACGGAGAGCCGTTTGGCGCTGGTAGTCGCGCCAAGTGCCATGCGCGTAGCGCCGAACTGAGCGAGGCCGACCACTGTGGCGAACCGCGGCGCTTCGACCGAGTCCGTGAGTCCGCCTATGTTCTCGGCTGGCGACCCCACGCGCACGCCGGCGCCGAACACCTCGGCGGCCAGCTCGCCCGCGCCCTGCATGGCCGCAGCACCGCCGGTGAGCACGATGCCCGCACTCAACCGGTTGGCGAATCCCGCCTCGCCAATGTCGTTCTGCACGAGGTTGAAGATCTCGTCCATCCGCTGGTGGATGATGTGCGCCAGCAGCTCGCGCGGAATCTGCCGCTCGCCCTGGGCCACCGTACTCGGCAGCTGGATCGTGTCCTGGGGATCAACCAGGGGTTCGTAAGCACAGCCGTAGCGCTCCTTGAGCCGTTCGGCGTCCGACTGCGTGACGCCGAGCCCATGCACGATGTCGCTCGTTACATTGTTGCCGCCGAAGGGAATCGTCCCGAGATGGCGGATCTTCCCCTCGTGGAACACCGCGATGTCGGTCGTGCCGGCGCCCATCTCGACCAGCGCCACCCCCAGCTCCTTCTCATCCTCGGTGAGCACGGCAAGTGCGCTGGCCAGCGGCTCGAGGACGAGGTCGCGCACCTTGTAGCCCGCCCGCTCCACACTCTTGCGCAGGTTGATCGCCGGCGAGCTGCCGATGGTCACGAGGTACATCTCCACCTCGAGCCGCATGCCGCTCATGCCGATGGGGTCGCGGATCCCCGTGTTCTTGTCGACCGTGTATTCCTGCGGGATGGCATGCAGCAGTTCCCGCTCCTGCGGAATGGCCTGCGCCCGGGCCACCTCGTTGGCGCGTTCCACGTCGGCCTTGGTGATTTCGTCTCCCGACACGGCCACGATGCCCTTACTCGTCATCGCCTGGACGTGTTCGCCGGCGATGCCCGCGTACAGTTCCTGCACCTGGGCACCGGCCATGCGCTCGGCGTCCTGGAGCGCTTTGCGGATGGAGCGGGTGGTCTCTTCGATGTCGGACACCACGCCCCGCCGCATGCCCGTGGTGCGGGCTTGCCCCACCCCCAGCACCTTGATCGAGGGATGCCGCGGCAGGTCGCCGACGACTTCGGCGATGATGGCGGTGGTCTTGGCGGAGCCGATGTCGAGACCGGCAACGAGGCGTTCTGCGTTCATTTGAGTCGGGCGATCACTTGGTCACGGAATCGGAGATCCAGCTCGGCGACCGGGAGCCGGCGGACCGCAAGATCGCGCTCCACGGGTTCCAGGTCCTCTAACCGGCGAACGGTTACATCGGCCATCGCGCGAACGAGGAACGTCGTCAGTGAGAGGTCCAACTCCCCTCCCACTCGCCGTACGTCGCTCACGCTCTGGTACAACTCGGGCGCCCGTTGCCGGAGCTCCCCCAACAAACGCAGGGCCGCGGTATCACGATGCGCCAGGATCGGCACGTCAACCGCGGTTTGGGACGGATCGATTGGCAGCGCCAGTCCGTGCTCGTCGTACGGCCGAAGCCCATGCGGGGTCGGCACCAACGCCACCGGCACCCGCTCGGTGACCGTGACGACCAGCGTTCCCGGAAGCTTACGCCGAATCGCCGCCGCGCGCACCTCCGGCAGCTGGGCCACCCGGCGTTCGAGGGGCCCGAGCTTCGTCCATACCGACACCGTGGTATCGACGTGCAACTGGCGCAGAATGTCACGCGCCGACGTGTACCGCGCGCCGTCGATCTGCACGCGGCGCACGCGAAAGAACGCCATCCGGGCGAGCAGCGGGCGCCCCCAGTACGGCGACCCCGCGGCCGCGACCACGAGCAGCCCGGCGCCGATTCGCTTCCACCGCCGCCGGCGGGCCGGATCCGCCTCATGCTCCCGGTCGGGCGTCTGGTCGTCCGGTTCCATCAACGCGCCTCCAGCCGCTTCATGAGTTCGCCGGCGGCCTTCGTGACGTCGCCGGCGCCCATGGTGACCACCACGTCGCCGTCGCGGGCGAAGTCAGCCAGCGCGGCGGCCAGCGCGGCGCGGTCGCCGCGCCAGCGCAGCCGGCCGGCGGCCTCCCCGAGGGCGTCGGCGATGAGGCCGGATGTGACGCCAGGAATCGGCTGCTCGCGGGCCGGGTAGAGGTCGGCCAGGAAGATCGCGTCGGCGCCGCCAAGCGCCGCCGCGAAGGCAGGCGCGAAATCCCGCGTGCGCGAGTACAGGTGGGGCTGGAACGCGACGACCAGGCGCCGCCCCGGAAAGGCCTGGCGCGCTGCGGCGAGCGTGGCCGCGATCTCGGTGGGGTGGTGCGCGTAGTCGTCCACCACGGTCACCCCAGCGGCATCGCCCACGCGCTGGAAGCGGCGCTCCACGCCGCCGAACGCTTCGAGGCCTGGGGCCATCTCCTCCACGGTGCGTCCTTCGGCCAGCCCTGCGCCGAGCGCGGCGAGCGCGTTCTGCACGTTGTGGACACCGGGCACGCGCAGCCGCACGCCGCCGATGCGCGCGCCGTCGAACCGCACGTCGAAGCGCGATCCGCCTGCCGCGAATCGAAGGTCGGTGGCGGAGAGCCGGGCGTCGGACGCCCGCACGCCGAACCGCACGACCTCGGCCGAGTCCGGGGTCGGCAGGGTGCGGGCCTGCTCATCGTCGGCCGATAGCACGATCGCGCGCGCACCGCGGGCAAATTGGGTGAACGCCCCGCGGATGTCGGCGAGGTCGCGGTAGATGTCGAGGTGATCGGCTTCGATGTTGGTGATCACGGCCACGGTGGGCGAGAGCGCGAGAAACGACCGATCGTACTCGTCCGCCTCCACGACGTACAGCGTGGGGCTCCCCACGCGGAGGTTGCCGCTCCACTCGTGCACCCGCGCGCCGACGAGCGCCGTGGGGTTGCGCCCGGCGGCCGCAAGCGCGTCTGCGGCCATGACCGTGGTGGTCGACTTGCCGTGCGTTCCGGCGACGGCCACCAATTCGCCGCCCGCGGTGGCTTCGCCCAGCGCTTCGGCGCGCCGGATGACCGGCAGGCCGAGGGCGTGCGCGCGCTCGATCTCAGGATGCGTGCGCGACATAGCCGATGTGACGACGAGCGCGCGCGCTCCCTCGACGTGGCCGGGATCGTGGCCTGCTGTCACGTGGATCCCGAGGCGGCGGAGATCGTCGACGTCCCCCGGGGCCGCGTCGCATCCGGTAATTGCCGCTCCCCGGCGCGCCAGCAGTTCGGCCAGCGCGCGCATGCCCGCGCCGGCGATGCCCACGAAGTGGACGGGGCGCGGGTCGGTGGGATCGATGAGGGGCATGGACGCGCGCGCAATATAGGGGTTACGCGCCCCGCCCCTCAAGTCTGCCGAGCCGACCGATCGATAATCGCGAGGATGTGCTCGGCGATCGTCTCGGCAGCGCGGGGCCGCGCCCGCCGGGCCGCGCCTTCGGCGAGCGCCTGGAGCCGCGGCGGATCGTCGAGGAGACTGCCAATCAATTCGTGCAGCCTGGGACCCGTGAGTTGCGTCTGCGGCAGGTGGATGGCGGCGCCCGCGTGTTCGAGCGTGGCGGCGTTGGTGGTCTGGTGCTGGGCAGCGGCAGTGGGCAGCGGGACGAGGATCGCGGGAATCTTCCAGGCGAACAGTTCGCTCGTCGTCATGGATCCGGCGCGGGCCACGGCCAGGTCCGAGGCGGCGTAGGCATCGGAGATCGGCGCGAGGTAGTCGCGCACGCGAACGCGGGCGCTCTCATACGAGGCGAATTCGGCGAAGGTGCTCCTGCCGGTTCCCCAGATCACGTACAGATCGTCGGGCAGCCCCAGATTGATCCATCCCGCCACGGCGCGGTTGATGGCCTCCGATCCCTGGCTCCCGCCGTAGACGAGGAGCACGTGTCCGCCGGCGCGGGGGAAACCCCATTTGGCGCGCGCCGTGGCGCGCGACAGGCTCATCGACGTGGGCGGATCGATCGGCGCGCCGGTGTCGACGAGCTTGGAGCGGTCGGACACGCGCAGGAGCCGCGCCGCCTCGGGAAAAGTGAGGTAGATCTCGGCGCAGTCGCGCGCGTAGCGGCGCGCCGTGAGGCCCGGGTAGCTGTCCCCCACCTGCTGCACGATGGGAATGTGCTTGCGCCGCGCGTATTCCAGCATCAACCCCGAGGCGTATCCGCCCGTGCCCACGACGAGCGCGGGCCGGTGCTCCCGCACCAACTGGCCGATCTTGCGCCACTCCATCACCGCGCTCACCAGCGTGCGCCAGTTCTTCCAGGCTGCGCGCCGGTGGAGCGGATGGAGATCGAGCAACACATATGGGAATTCAGATTGCGGCAGCACGTGCTTCTCGATGCCGCGCTGCGCGCCCACGAAGAACGGCTCCACATCGGGGCGGGCCCGCACCAGCGCCCGCGCGATGGCGAGCCCCGGATAGAGATGGCCCCCCGTGCCGCCGCCGGCGAAGATGACGCGCACCGGTCAACTCCGCAGCGGATCGGTGGCCGAGCTGCCGTACACGCGCTCCTTGGTGCTCCCGATGTTGACCAGCACGCCCGTCGTGAACAGCGTCAGCACCAGATTGGAACGGCCGAACGACACGAAGGGAAGCGTGAGACCCGTGGTGGGCAGAAGCCCTACGACCACCCCCACGTGGAGCAGCGCCGTGAGCACCGTGACGAAGGTGAGCCCCACCGCCACCAACTGCAGGAACGGCGAGCGGGCCTGCCGCGCGATGCGGAATCCGAACAGCCCGAAGGCGGCAAACGCCAGCGTGATCGCCGCGAGGCCGACAAACCCCCACTCCTCACCGATGTTGCTGGCAATGAAATCGCTGTACGGGAACGGCAGGAAACCGTACTGTTGGCGCCCCTCACCGAATCCCACCCCGAACAGCCGCCCCGAGCCCACCGCCACCAACGACTGCTGCAACTGATAGCTCACCGTGGCCGGGGCCGACCCCGGATCGAAGAAGCTGGTGAGCCGCAGCATCGCGTACTGAAACTTCTCGGCCTTGGCCCACACCAACGGCATGGCGATCGCGCCGAGAACCACGAAATGCCCGATGCGGGCGCCGCCGGCGTAGAGAATCACGGCCATCAGCAGCGTATACACCATCGCCACCGACAGGTCGGGCTCGAGAAACGACAGCAGATCGAGGAACCCGATCACGAGCAGGAACGGCACCAATCCCTTGGTCAGGTGGCGGAGCTGATCACCCTTTTTCACCGTGAGCATGGCCACCCACACGATCACCGCGAACTTGGCGAGCTCCGACGGCTGCAACGACGTACCGAACAGGAACCGCTTGGACCCATGGATGCGGGGCGCGATGCTCGCCGGGAGGACGAGGCAAGCCATCATCATCGCAATCGTCAGCCACATGAGCGGCCATGCCCACCGCTCCCATTTCTGCGCGTCCATCTTGGCAGCGACGGCGAATGCCACCACCCCCACCACCGCGCCCTCGAGCTGCCGCACCAGATAGTAAGCGCTGGAGTGTCCCTCGTTCATGGCCACGATCGCGCTCGCGCTGTACAGCACGGCGAGCCCGAACGCCAGCACGGCCGCCGTGATCAGCGTCAGCGCCTTGGCCTCCGAGCCCATGCGCCATCGTTCCCGCACGTCAGCGTGCGCCACGGCTGTCGGTCGTCCAGCGGCGAGACCGTCGGGTGCGCGGCCGCCCGTCATACGGACACCGCGAGGCGCTTGAACTCCGCCCCCCGCTGCTCGTAGTTCGAGAACATGTCATAGCTCGAGCAGGCCGGCGAGAGCAGCACCACGTCGCCAGCGACGGCCGCCGCGCGGGCGGCGGTGACGACGTCGGCGAACGGAGTGCCCGCCGCGAGTGTGGTGATCGCGGCCACCCGATCGAGATCACGCGCGATGATCGGCGCCGCCTCGCCGTAGGCGATCACGCGCTTCACGGTGCGCTTCACCTCGCCGGCCAGCGCCGTGTACGGTTCACCCTTGTGCCGGCCGCCGAGCAGGAGCACGGTGGGACGCACCATGCCGCGCAACGCGACGAGCGTGGACATCACGTTCGTGGACTTCGAGTCGTTGATCCAGGTCACGCCGCCCGATTCCCCCGCCGGCTCGATGCGATGCTCGAGGGCCGTGAATCCGCGTAGCCCCCGCGTGAGCCGGGCCACCGAGAACCGCGTGCGGTGCCCGGGGTCGGCCATCATCACGGCCAACGTCGCGGCGAGCGCGTTGGCCACGTTGTGATCGCCCACCAACTGGAGTTCGCCGCGCGTGATCACCGGCTCGCCGAGGACCACGAGGCGGTCGTGCTCCCGGTCGTAGTACGCATCGGCGCGCTGCGATGCGGAAAAATCGGCCCGCACGCCGGCGACGTCGGCGACCATGGCCTGCGACGCGGCGTCATCGCGATTCGTGATCCACGTGGAGGCACCCGACGCATTGCGAAAGAGCAGCGCCTTGTCGGCATAGTACTCCTCCACGCCCCTATACCGGTCCAGGTGGTTGGGCGCCAGGTTGGTGAGCAGCCCCACGTCCGGCGATATCGACGGTGTATCGTGCAACTGGAAGGACGACATTTCCAGCGCCACCCACGGTGCGGGGTCCGGCGACTGCGCCAACTCGCTCAGGGGACGCCCGATGTTCCCCGCAGCCTCGGCGCGCAGCCCCAGCGCGCTCAACAAGTGCGCGGTGAGCGCCGTGGTGGTGGTCTTGCCGTTGGTGCCGGTGATCGCGATGTAGCGCAGCGCCGGCAAGAACCGCAGCGCGACTTCCACCTCGCTCACGACGGGAATGCGCGCCGCACGCGCCGCCGCCAACGCAGGCGCGTCCGGCGGCACGCCCGGGCTGGTCACCACGAGCGAGGCGCGCCCGATGCGCTCGAGATCGTGGCGCCCCACGTCCACCGCCGCACCATCGGCCCGCAGCGCATCGGCCGCGGCCCGCACCCCCGGAGACGACCCGGTGTCAGATGCGTACACCTCGGCGCCCGTGCGCACCAGCAGCGTGCCCACGGCGCGGCCGCTTCGAGCAAGCCCCAGCACGGCGATCTCCCCACTCAGCCACCCCCGCTCCATCGCCGCTTCCGAGATACGCGTCACGGGCTGATCACCGCACCTTCAGGGTGGCCAGCGCCACGAACGCGCACAGCAGGCCCAGAATCCAGAACCGCACCACAACCTGGGTTTCCGGCCAGCCCTTGAGTTCGAAATGGTGATGGATGGGCGCGCGCAGGAACACCCGGTGAGCTCTGGCATACTCCACACCGTAGCGGCGGCGCCGGTACTTGAACACCCCGCGTTGAATCATCACCGACAGCGCCTCGCACATGAACACCCCGCCCACGAACACCAGCAGGAACTCGGACTTGAGGAGAATGGCCACCACGCCCAGCCCGCCCCCCAACGCCAGCGAGCCCGTATCTCCCATGAAGATCTCGGCAGGGTGGGTGTTGAACCAGAGGAAGGCGAGCAGCGCACCGGCCATGCCGGCACAGAACACCGTCAGCTCGCCGGAGTTCGCAAGATAGAACAACCCGAGGTAATGGCTCCAGTCCACACGGCCGATCACGTACGCGAACGCCGCAAAGGTGGCAAACGCGATCGCCGACAGCCCGGCGGCCAGGCCGTCGAGCCCGTCGGTGAGGTTCACAGCGTTGCTCACCCCGGTGAGCACGAAGGTCGTGAACACCACGTACAGCCATGCGAACGCGGCCGAGATCGGCACCACCAGCACGTACTTGAAGAACGGCAGCGTGGTCGATGCGCCGGGCAGGTCGGGCGAAAGTGGGAACCGCCACACGTACACGCCGAGCAGCAGCCCGATCGTCACCTGGCCCGCGAGCTTGTAGCGCTCCACCAGCCCGAGGTTCTTCTCGCCGGCCCGCTTCTGGCGGACCTTCAGCACGTCGTCGATCAGTCCAATGGCGCCCATCGCCGCCGTCACGCCCAGCGCCAGCCAGATGTACCGGCTGCTCAGCCGCGCCCACAGCAGCGTGGAGCCGATCGCCGCGAACAGGATGATGAGCCCGCCCATCGTGGGCGTCTCCCCCTTGCCGGCATGCGTATCGGGCGTGCCCTCGCGCACGACCTGCGTGATCGACCCGCCGCGCAGGCGCCGGATGATCGCCGGTCCAACCACGAACGCGAGCAACAAGGCCGTCACCGCCGCCCCCGCGGCGCGAAAGGTGATGTACGTGAACAGGTTGAGAATTCGGAACTGCCGGGCGAGCGGAACGAGAAAGTGGTAGAGCACGGGGGAGGCGGTGGGATTGTCGTTTCATTTCTGGTAGCACGGCAGGAGGGCGTGACGGGAGGACGGCAAACGGCGTTCCGCGATTATCGGCCCTACGTCCCACTCTCCTACCGGCTGTTCGCCCAACGTTCGATGTCCGGCAGCAGGCGCTCGAGCCGCATCCCCCGCGATCCCTTCAACAGGATCGCAGCGTTGTGCGCCAGTCGAGGCGCCAGCGCCTGCCACGCCGAATCGATGTCCGGCGCAGTGATGACGCGCGAAGGGGGCGCTCCGGCACGGACGAACGCGTCGGCGAACTCGCCGATGCCGACAATCAGTTCCACCGGCCCGGCCAGCACCGACCGCGCGACCTCGTCATGCACCCGCTGGGTATGCGGGCCCATCTCGCGCATCGTGCCCAGCACGGCCACCCGCGGCCGTCCCTGGCCGGCCTGGGCGAGCAGCGCGACGGCCGCGCGCACCGACTCCGGGTTGGCGTTGTACGCATCGTTGATCACCAGCGCCGATCCCACCACGGCCACCGATCCACGCATGGCCGGCATCCGAGCCGAGGCGATGCCCCGGGCGGCATCCTCGACGGAGACCCCGCAGGCGTCGGCCACGGCCAGCACGAGCATCGCATTGCGGAGATGGTGAACGCCCCCAGTTGGCGGGCGCACGTCCACGCCTGCCACCACGGCCGTCCCGAGGCCGCCGGCGTTGACGCTCCACCGGTCTGCCCGTAGGTCACCCGCGTCCAGCCCCGCCGCCACCACGCGCCCCGCCCGGCCGGCCGCGGCGGCCACCACTTCGGGCTGCGAGGCCGGAACCACCGCGAGCGGTACGTGATCCAACGCCGCCAGCTCCTCACGCATCACGCCGGTCAGGTCGCCCAGCCCCTCGAGGTGCTCCTCGGCTATCGACGTCACGACCACGATGTTCGGCTCGGCGATCGCGCGCAGGGTGGCGATCTCCCCAGGCTGGTTGGTGCCCAGCTCGACCACCGCGACGTCGGCGTGGTCGGGAATGGCCAGCAGCGTGAGCGGCACCCCCACGAGGTTGTTGTAGTTCGCCTCGGAGGCGTGCACCTCGAGTCGTGTGCCGAGGGCCGCGCGCAACATTTCCTTCGTGCTCGTCTTGCCGTTGGAACCCACGACGCCCACCAGCGGGCCGTTCCATGCGCGCCGACGGTACCGGGCCAGCGCACCAAGCGCGCGCTCGGTGTGCGCGACCGCGTACACCGGCACGCCAAGGCCGGCCGCCCGTTCGGGACGCGACACTACGACGCCGCCCGCGCCCGCCGCCACCGCCCTGGCGAGAAAATCGTGGCCGTCGAAGTTCGGCCCCGAGAGCGCCACGAACAGATCTCCGGTCTGCAGGGTCCGCGTGTCGGTCCACACGCGGCCAAAGCGGCCCGCGCCGCGCGGGCCGAGACCCAGCGCGTCTGCCACCCGGTCGCGCGTCCAGAAGTCGGCTCCGGACGCCGGGGGCTCGCGCCGTTCTGGTGCGCGCACGTCGATGCTCATGGCGCCGATCCCCGCAGTTCGTGCACGATTGCCCGCTCGTCGAATGGAACGTTGACGGTGCCGATCACCTGGTAGGTCTCGTGCCCCTTTCCCGCAAGCAGGACCACGTCGTCGGGGCGAGCCAGTTCGAGCGCGCGCTCGATCGCGGCGCGCCGATCCGCCAGCCGAACGAAGTCGGTGCGGCCGATCCCGGCCACGACGTCGTCGATGATGCGTTCGGGATCCTCGCCCCGCGGATTGTCGCTCGTCACCACCACCACGTCGGCCTTCGCGGCAGCCACGGCGCCCATCAGTGGACGCTTGCCGCGATCCCGGTCGCCCCCGGCGCCGAACACGCAGATGAGGCGGCCTCCAGTGAATGGCCGCAGGGCGTCCAGCGTGCGCGCCAGGGCATCGGGCGTGTGGGCATAGTCGCGAAGGACGGTGGGGAGCTCGGCCAGGCGTTCGAGGCGGCCCGGTACCTGCGGCATGGACGCCAGGCGGTGCGCAATGCGGGCCGGCGGTTCGCCCAGCGCCCAGGCCGTGGCCGCCGCGCCGAGCGCGTTGGCGATGTTGAAGTCGCCGATGAGCGGCAGCTGCACGCGTGGGTGGTCGCCGACGCCGGCCACGTGGAGCGTGAACGCGCTGCCGTGCGGGCCCGGCTCCACGTCGGTGGCGCGCACGTCGGCGTCGCGCGATGCCACCCCGAACCGCACGCACCGGCCGCGCACCGGAAGCGCGTCCCACGCGCGGTCGTCGGCGTTCACGATCGTGGCGCCGTCGGGCGCCAACTGTTCCACGAGCAGAGCCTTGGCGGCCAGGTAGGCCTCCACGGTACCGTGGTAGTCCAGGTGGTCGCGGGTGAGGTTGGTGAATACGGCGGCGGCATACGTCACGCCCTCGGCGCGGTGCTGGTGGAGCGCGTGGGACGACATCTCCATGGCCACCGTTCGCGCGCCAGCGTCGGCGAGGGCGCGGAACACCCGCTGCAGTTCCACCGGTCCCGGCGTGGTGAGGCCCGCCCCGCCTTCCACCGGCGTGCCGGCACTGCCCACGAGCACGCCGAGCGTGCCGATCGACGCACTACGCGCCTCGGGCGAATCGAGCAGGTGGCGGAGCATGTGGACGGTGGTGGTCTTCCCGTTGGTACCGGTGACCCCGATGGTGCGGAGTCCGTGGGCGGGCCATCCGTACGCCGCGCCGGCCACCAGCGCGGCGGCGCGACGTCCGTCGCGCACGATGATCGCCGGCAGCGTGGTGCGGGTCGCATTCTCGAGGACTGCCGCGGCGGCGCCCGCCGCCTGCGCGGCGTCGAGAAAGTCGTGGCCGTCGCGGGTCGAGCCGCGCACGGCGATGAATAGCCCGCCGCGCGCCACGTGGCGGCTATCGTCGGTGACCGCCGTGAGCACGGCCGGCAGGTGCCCGCGCGTGCCGGCCAGCAGCCCGGCATGCCGCAGCGCGTGGACCAGAACGTCCGTGTCTATACTCATTTACTAGTAGTTGTAGCGCAGCCGGACGAGCGCCCCGGCGGGGGCCACGGCACCGGCCGCTGGGGCCGTGCCCGTCGGCGTGCCGGGCACGAGCTCCACCCGGAACCCGGCGTCGTGCAGGGCGCGTACGGCGTCGCGCAGCGGCAAACCCGCCACGTCGGGCACGGCGCGCGGCGGCGCTGGCGGCCGAGG
Organism: Gemmatimonadaceae bacterium; assembly: GCA_035533015.1. Lineage (NCBI taxonomy): Bacteria > Pseudomonadati > Gemmatimonadota > Gemmatimonadia > Gemmatimonadales > Gemmatimonadaceae > Gemmatimonadaceae bacterium. The sequence continues at coordinate 34,598 of DATLUQ010000015.1, forward strand.
CGCAGGGGCGCCGGCGGTGAGCGTGATCGTGACGGCAGGGGGGGTGGCCGCGAGGGCAGCGGCCGCCGCGGTGCGCGCGGCGGTCGATTCGGCGCCCACCGCCGCCGCCACGGAGTCAGCACCCGCTGCTCCCATCGTCACGCGCACCGGCGTGTCGGCCGCACCCGCAGGATCTGGCGAGCGCGACACCACGTCGCGAATCAGTTGCGTGCGGTTGAGCGCCGCGTCACGCGCCGCCAGCGCCGCCTGGAGGATGGTCTTCGTGAGCGGTGCAGCGGTGCTGGCGCTGTAGTACTTGCCCTGCGGACTGTCGAGCTTCACGACGATCACGAACTGTGGCGCATTGCCCGGGAACAGCCCGACGAAGTTGGGCGTGTACGCGTGCGGCGCGTAGCGGCCATTCACGGTGCGGCGCGGCGTGCCCGTCTTGCCCCCCAACAGGTAGTCGGCAAGATCGGCGCTCACCGCCGTGCCGTCCGCCACCACGCCGAGCAGCATCTGCCGCACCTCAGCCGCCACGGCGGGCGTCATGACACGACGCACCACCTGCCGCGTATGCTCGTAGAGCACCCGCCCGTTGGGCGCACGGACCTCCTTCACGATCGAGGGCTGCAGCAGCTCGCCGCCATTGGCGATCGCCGCGTACGCCGTGGCCAACTGCAGCGGGGTGACGGCGATCTCGTAGCCCATGGCCATGGAGTTGGCCGATTGCGTGGACCAGTCTTTGGGCGGGCGCAGGATGCCCGGTGACTCGGCGGGATAGGCCACCTCGGTGGGCGTGCCAAAGCCGAAGTCGCGCAGCGCCTGGTATTCCTGGCTCGGCGAGAGGCGTTCGGCGAACTGCACGATGCCCACGTTGCTCGAGCGCTGGAGGACGTCGGCGAGCGTCAGGAACTTGGGTTCGGGCCCTGCTTCCTGGTCGTCGTGGATCGTGCGCGCGTTGATCGTCAACTCACCGCCAAAGGTGGGAACCGTGTCGGTGAGCCGGACGAGCCCTTGGGTGAGCAGCGATGCGGCGATGAGCGGTTTCATCGTCGAGCCGGGCTCGAAGGGCTCGGTCAGCGCCGTGGCGGACGTCGAGAGCGGATTCTGACGCCGGCTGGCCATGGCCAGCACGTCGCCCGTCTCCGGGTCGAGGATCACGATGTCGCCGCCCTGCGCGCCCATCTTCGACACCGCGTCGTCGAGGGCACGCTCGGCGATCTGCTGGAGGTCGGAATTGAGCGTGAGCACCACGGTGTTGCCTTCACGCGGCGCCACCCCGGGCGACGTCGGTGAGTTGAAGCTGCGCCCCGATCCGTCGCGCACGAGGGCCGCCGAGCCGTCCCGCCCGCGCAACAGGCTGTCGAGCGCCAGCTCGATGCCGTCCACCGGCTCGCCGGCACCATTGACCCGCCCCACGATGCGGCGCGCGGCATCGGAGCCCGGGTACACACGGTCGACCACCGGCTCGGCGTACACGCCGCGCATGGCCGTGAGCGCGGCAACGTCGGTGGCCCGGAACTGATCCGGAATCGGCGCCCACTTCCTCGTCGTGTCGGTCGCGCGGGCGATCCACTTGGCGTTCACGCCAGCGCGGCGCAGCGCGTTGGCCGTGGCACGGCGGCTGCGGAGTTCCTGCGGGTTGATGCCGAGTTGCACCATGTCGCGGCTCTCGGCCAACGTGCGGCCCGCGGCGTCGAGGATTTCCCCGCGCAGCGCCGGGACCTCGCGGCTCGTGAAGTGCTGGTTGTGCGCCTGCGCGGCCCACGCCTTGCCGTCCACGAGTTGCACCTTGGCCGATTTCGCAATCACGGCCAGCGCGAACGCAGCGAGCGTGAAGTGGATGATGCCGATGCGGCTATTCTTGATCATGCGCCCGCGGACGCGGCAGGTTGATGACCATACTATCGGCGGGAATGTGCATGTTCATGCGCTGCAGGATCGGCGCCAGCCGCGTGAGACTCGACGAATCGCGGATCTCGCCAGTGAGGCGGACGCGCTCCGCCTCGAGCGCGTCCCGCTGCCGCTCGAGGTCCCGGATCGCGCGCTGCTGGCGGATTCCATAACTCCTCCGTGCAATGACGCCCGTAGCCACCAAAACGAAACCCAGCAGCACGAGGGCAATCACGGAGCGCGGGCTCCATCGACGCTTCACGCGGCGCGCCATGCCCGGAGCCGCGCGCTGCGCGAGCGAGGGTTGGCGTCGAGCTCGGCCGGTCCGGCCCGCAGCCCCCGCTTGGTGACCAACGCCCCGAGCGCGCGGCCGCCACACGTGCACACGGGCTGTCGCGGGGGACAGGTGCATGCCGTGCTCCAGTCCCGAAACGTGCGCTTCACGATCCGGTCCTCCCCGGAATGGTAGGAGATCACGACAAACACCCCCTGCGATTCGAGGCGGTCACGCAGAGTGGGGAGCGCCCGCTCCAACCCGCCCAGCTCCTCGTTGATCGCGATGCGCACGGCCTGGAAGAGCCGCGCGAACTCGGCCGGCCCGCTGCGGGGGCCGAGCGTCGCGCGGATCGCCCCGACGAAGTCGTCGCTGGTGGCAAAGGGGCGCGTGGCGCGGCGCTTCGAGACCTCGCGCGCCAGGCGGATGGCGCGCCGTTCGTCGCCGTACTCGCGGAACACCCAGGCCAGTTCGCCCTCGTCGGCCGCGTTGAGAAAGTCCGCCGCGGTCCGCGTGGCGTCGGGTCCCATGCGCATGTCGAGCGGGGCCCCCTCACGAAAGCTGAAGCCGCGCGCCGTGGCGTCGATCTGGTGCGACGACACACCGAGATCGAGGAGGATGCCGTCGTACCGCTCGTGACCGAGCGCGGCGTCGTCGAGCGTGGCGTAGTTGCCCAACTCGAGGCGCAAGCGCCCATCGCGCACGAACGGGGCCAGACGCTGGCCAGCGGCCGCGATGGCGTCGGGGTCGCGGTCCACGGCCGTGACGCGCGCGCCGGCGTGCAGCAACGCTTCGGTGTGTCCGCCCCCGCCGAGCGTCCCGTCGAGCACATGGTGCGCATCGGCGAGCAGCGCCACCACTTCCTGCACCATGACCGGGGCATGATACGAGCTTGCCCATTCCGGCGTGAGCGGGCCGGAGGGCGTCAGGCGCGAAGTGAACGGATCGGCATCGGACATCACGCGATGAAAGCAACACATGGCGGGTGCGCGCCACAAGCGACGAAGCCCGCCGGCGACTGCCGGCGGGCTTCGTCAACGTCCAGGCGCGTCACCGGCTACTGCTTCTTGCAGTAGGCCTTGACCATCTGGTCGGCGATCGGGGAGTACTTCGCAATTGCCTGCATGACCGCGCCAGCGGTTGCAGCATCGACCGAGCCGCCGGCGGGCATGTTGATCTGGGACAGGACGAACATGTCCTGCGCCCTCTTCGCGTCGACACAATTCTTGGTGGGCTGCGCGGCTTGCATCGCGGCGACCGCAAGTTGGAGCGACGCGACGCCGATGAAGAAGTGCGTGGTGGGCGACGACGCCACGGAATCGGCGTGCTGCGCCAGGTCGAGCGACCGCTGATAGTACTTCGTGGCGTTCGCCGTGTCCGTCTTAGCCTGGCTCATCAGGTTCTGGACCGGCGCGAGCAGCATCGGCCCCCACTTCGCCTTGTCGCCGCCCGCCGCGATCGCCTGGTTGGCGAGGGCCACGAGACTGTCCGTCTGCCCGAGGTCAACGAACGTTTGGGCCAGGAACAACTCGGCGGTCGAGTCCTTGGGATCGGCGATCAGCGCACGGCGAAACGCGCCGGCGGCCGCCGGCAACTGGCTCGTATTGCGCAGCGCGACGCCCTGCAGGAACGGGAACTGGGGATCCTTGGGGTACTTGCGCTCCGCGTCCGACGCGTACTCCGCCACCTTCGTCCAGTTGCTGTCGGTGGTGGCCATGGCGATCTGGCGATGGTAGTAATCGCTGTCGGCGAGGGCCGTGTCGATGTGCGCCATCAATTCACCGGTGGCCAGCGCGTCCTTCCACTGTTGCGTGGCCGCGAGCAGCTTCCACTTCTGCTGCAGCATGGTCGGATCGCCCGGATTCTGCTTGAGCATGTCCTCGAGAATCGGGAGCGCCTTGGCCGGATCGGATGCGCCCAGCGCGTTGATGATGCGGTTGGCGAGCGCTTGATCCTGCGGCTCGAGCTTGTACATCTTGAGCATCGTCTGCACGACGGCGTCCTGATCGCCCTTGGCGTCGTAGGCGCCCACGGCCAAGCCGAGCGCGAACAGGTTGGCGGGATCGATGCGCAGAATTTCGTTGGTGACGGAAAGGACCGAGTCGGGAGGGTACTTCAAGAAGTCGGGCCCGTACGCCGTGGCCAGGCAGAGGCGCGCCAGCGTGGCCTGCGGGTATTGCTTGATGGCGTCCTGCGCGTTGGCGACCGCCTCCTGCGCCTTGCCGGCGCGGAGGCTGTTCTTGCACTTCTCATTGCCGGTGATCTGTTTGCGCGCGGCGGAGAGTTCGCGCTCGATCGTCCCGGCGGCGCCGGCCGGATCCTTGGCATCCACCGCGGGAAGCGGCTGGGCCTGCGTGACGTCGGTGGCCAGCATCAGGCGCGCGCCCTCGCGAATTCCACTCGGCGTGAGGGCGACGTCGCAATCCAGAATCTCGTCGGCGCGCACGATCTTGCCAAGGGCCCCGAGATCCTGCTGACTGAGCGCGGAGTCCGGCGCGTAACCCGACGCAATGAGCGCGTCATTGACGGTCTTGTTCGGGATGACGTACAGGTCCCGAATGTTGTTCTCACTCTGGATCCGGTCGCGCAGGGCAGCAGCCGCGGTCACCCCGAGCGTGGCCGGCGTCGCATGGCAGGTCCCAACGAGGAGATGGGGGGTGTCACGGTCAGGCCCGCGTTGACGTGCGGGGTTGAACCCGTACTGCGCCACGGCGATCGACGGCAAACCCGCCACGATCACCAGACCCAGACCCACCATCCGGCGCTGCAATCCCTTCACTGTCGGCTCCTCCCCCTAATTGAGTCCTACCCGAACGGCCCGAATGTAGTTCCTGCGACGCCAATGGGCGAAGAGGGACTCGAACCCCCGACTTCCTGCGTGTAAGGCAGGCGCTCTAACCAACTGAGCTATTCGCCCTCTGAGAACGCCGGCGCGCCGCGCATTACTTGAGTATGGCCAGCGGGACCAGCACGCAGTACCCGACCACAAGCAGGATCGGCGCGATCGTGTCGCCGCCGCGCGCCAGGTCGGCGTAGCCGGCGGCGAGGGTCACGAGTGCGATCCCCCACCAAAGCAGCGGTCGAGAGCGGGTCGAAGTGTCGGTTTCTGCCATAAACCTGAAGACTAGGGGCCGCAAAGTTTGGTGTCAAGCCAACACTAGAACTGGTGGACGCTTACGGTCCTTTGACGTCGGGCTCGTTCCGCTCCCCCGCGGGCCACGGACCGATCAGCTCCGCCAGCGCGCTCTCCCGCTCCGCCGCATCGGCAGCATCGTCGGCCGCCACCAGCGCCGCGAACCGGGAACGATCGCGGCGGCGCCGCGCGATCCACAGCGGAAGGATGACCACAACCAGGAGAATCCCGACCAGGGTCAGGTCTTCCATGAGCGCCAGCGCGCCGTAGCGGCGCCGGGCGCGTTTGCGCCAATCCGCCTCGAACCCGTCCAACGTGGTCCCGTCCGCGCGGCGCAGGGCCTGGTCGAGCGACCCCGTCTCGCGCCACGCCGCGAACACGCGGGTGAGTCCGCGCGACGGATCGAGCGCCGCCATGTCGGACACCGCGCTCGCGGCGAGTGCGTATCCGGCACGCGCCGTGGTCGCGCCTCCCGAGAAGTATCCCTCGAGGCCGTCGAGTGTGGGCACGCCCTTCACGGCCAGCGCCAGGTTGGCGGCCAACGCGTCGTGCCCGGTGAATTCGTGCGCCGAGAAGCTCGCGTACCCCTCGTCGAACCAGCGCGGCGCGCGATCGCCCAGGTATTCATGCAGCGCCAGGTGCGCCAGCTCGTGCCGCACGACCTCCACCGGGTCGCCGGCGTCGGCACCGGAGCTGCTGCCCTGCAGGATGATCCGTCGAGTCTCGGGAAAGGCGAGCGCGGCGCCCCATTCCGGCGCGCCGGGTCCCGCCCATTCGTGAAAGCGCGCCGCGTCGGGCGCGATGGCGATGAGCACGTGCTCCCGCGGCCGCGGGAGGCCGGGAAAGGTGTCGTGCGCCATGGCTACAGCGAGAATGGACCGGGCCAGCGTGGCGTCTTTGGGGTAGGCGACCACCGTGAATCGCCCGCGGTCCAGCCGCACGGGCGCCGCGGATTGGGCCGCGGCACGCAGCGGGACGACCAGCACCGCCATTCCCAGCACTGTTACCAATTTCCGTATCGCCGTCGCGGTCCGGGACTGCCGGGACGGCTCGGCGGCGCATCGGGACAACGCGGACCGGGCCCCGCGGGGAATCGGTGCCGCACCCGGTGCGGTTACGGCTCCCGTCCCTCCTCCACCTGCCGCAGGACTTCGGCGCACTTCTTTCCCCATGGATTGAACTTGTTCTGGGCGAATCCTTCGCGCCATGCCTGCAGGGCCTCGTCACGCCGGCCGTTGAACCAGTACGCGCGCCCCAATTCGTAATATGCCTCGATGAGGTTGGGGCCCAGCGCAATCGCCTTCTGGAAGAAGGTCTGCGCATCCTCGAACATGTCCCGTTCGAGATACACGAGTCCGAGGTAAAAGTGCGCGTAGAGCGTCGCCTTCTTGTCGTTGTCCAGACGAATGGCCTTCGACAGGTGCTCTATGGCCTCCCCGAAGATCCCCTTCTTGAGGCAGATGTAGCCGACGTTGATGCGGGCCAGGGCATTCACCGGCTCGCGGATGAGCACCTTCTGGAACATCAGCAGCGCGTCGTCGTATTTCTCCTGCAGCATCTGCGCCCAGCCGAGCAACCCCTCGGACTGGGGATCGTTGGGCGACAGCGCGATCGCCCTGTGCAACGCGACCTCGGCGCCCTCATAATCGCCCAGCGATAGCCGGCTCCACCCCTTCTCGATGAACGTCGACGCGCCGAGATGGTCGGCGTGCACCGCCGGCCGCGCTGCGTCGAACTCGGGAGCCAGCGACTGGACGCCGAGCGATTTCCACTTGTCGACCAGTCTCTTGACGTTGTCCTTGAGTTGGGTGAGATCGGCCACCTCCTGCTCCAGCTGCCTGAACAACGCCACGATCTCGGCTTTCAACGCCTCGCGTTCGTGGTTCGCGTTCGGCGCGTCGAGCCGCGTCTCCAGCGCGGCGTACTGCGCGCGGCGCACGATGACCGGCGAATCAGGCATGCCGGAGTGCCTCTTCGGTCACACGCTCCAGCGTCAGCCGCTCGTCTGAGGAGAGGAGCCGCTCCACGTCGAGGAATATCAGCAGGTGGTCGCGCAGCCGCACGATACCGCGCAGATACTCCCCGGCCAGCCCGCGAAAGAGGGCGGGCGGTGGCGACAGCTGCGCCTCATCGAAACTCGCCACTTCGAGCACGGCATCGACCACCACGCCCACCCACTCGCCGCCGGACTTGAGCACCAGGATGCGCGTCTCCGGCGTTGCCGCGACCGCCGGGAGTTGGAACCGTCGCCGCAGACTCACCACCGGCAGCACGCGGCCCTGATACTCCACCACGCCGTCGATCCATTCGGGTACGTTGGGCACCGCGGTGGGTGCCTGGAAGCGCAGCACGCGCTCCACTGAAAAGATATCGGCGGCGAAGTAGTCGGTGCCCAGACGGAACGAGACGAGCTTGGCGGTGCGGGGCTTGGTCATGCGGTCTCCAGGGCGGGATCGGTGCGGCAGGCTGCCACGAGGGCCTCGGGGTCGAGCACGCCGATCAGATCGGCGTCGCGACGTGCCACCCCGACCAGCACGCCGTCGCCGAAGTCCATGGGCGCGCGGAGCAACTCCGCCGGCGAAATGGTCATGACGTCGTCAACATCGTCCACGGCCAGCGCCACACGGCCTCGCGCCGTGACGAAGATGAGCGCAGCCGCCTGGGAGTCGGCGGTCACCCCGAGCAGCGCCGAGGGCGCGTACAGCGGCACCAGCTCCCCGCGCAGCGAGACGACGCCAAGCATCGTGGCGCTCATCTCCGGAATGGGTTGCACCTGGTCGAGGTCGATCGCCTCTTCCACCGCATCCAGGGGAAGCGCGAACAGCTCGTGTCCCACTCGAAACACCAGATATCCCTCGTCGGCCGCCTCGACGACGGTCTCGACCACCGCTCGCGCCGGGGCCGCCAGATCGGTGTCGGGGATCGCCGGTTCGGCGTCGGGGATCGCCGGTTCGACCGGCAACTCGGGGAGTGGGGCGCCGGCCGCCCACTCGACCACCGGTGCGGAGGCGGGGGTGGGGGAGGCTGCCGGAGTCCGGTTCAGCAGGTCGCGATAGGCGATCTTGAGTGGCTTCTTCATTCGCGGTCGTCTGCCACGTCGTGTACCAGCGCCCCGTCCACGCGCGCCAGTCCCCGCATCGCGCCCACAAACAGCGCCTGCACGGCCAGGTTATTCACCAGGCGCGGCACGCCGCCGCTACGCACGGCGAGCGCGGTCATGGCCTGCTCCGTGAAGATTTCATGGGTCGCTCCCGCGACGCGCAAACGATGGAGCACATACTCCCTCACGTCGCCGGCATCGAGCGGATCGAGATGGAAGCGCAGGCTCACGCGCTGGTCTATCTGCGGACGCTTCACGATGCGGTCGCGCAACTCGGGTTGGCCGAGCAACACGACGTGCAGGTGCTTGTCGGTGCGGTCCTCGAAGTTGGTGAGCAGTCGCAGTTCCTCGAGGAGGCTGGGGCTGGCGAGCTGTGCTTCGTCCACGATGATCACCGGCCGCCGCCCGGCGGCGTGCTGCTCCGCCAGCCGCCGCCGCAGCAGGTCGACGAGCGCCGGTTTGCTCCGCCTCGCCTGCGGCAGTTCCGCCGCGGCCGCGACGAACTGCAGCAACTGCGCGCCGGTGAGCCGCGGATAGGGGATGATCCAGGGTTCGAACGGGGTGCCGGCCAGCCGCTGGCGCAGCGCCTCGACGAGCATCGTCTTCCCGCAGCCGATCTCGCCGGTGACCAGTGAGAGGCCCCCGCGCAGATCGGTGACATCGTAGAGGAGCCGGGCGAATCCCTCGTCGAACACGGGCGAGTGGTACACGAACTCCGGGTCGGGGGTGTTCGCGAACGGCTTGGCCCGCAGCCCCCAGTGTTCGTCGATCATACTACTGTACTCATGGTCGCCAGACACTCCACGATCGCCGATGCCACGCCGGCCAGCGGCGTGACCCGGTCGGCGCCGGCCAACTGCAGCGCCGCCTGCGGCATGCCGTAGATGGTCGACGTCTCGCGGTCCTGCACCACGCCCCGTCCACCGGCTTCGCGAATAGCCCGCAACCCGTTGGCCCCGTCGCGCCCCATACCGGTGAGCACCACGCCCACGGCCTGCGCGCCGAACACGCGGGCCACAGAGATGAACAGCGGATCGGCCGACGGCCGCACGCCCCACAGCGGCGGCGCGTCGTCGAGCACGATCGTCGGCTCGGGGCCGTCGGTCACACGCATGTGGACGCCGCCCGGCGCGACGTACACGTGCCCCCCCTGCACGACCTGTCCCCGCTCCGCCTCGTGCACCGGCAGCGGCCCCATCGCGTCCAGGCGCTGGGCCAGGCTCTTCGTGAACCCCGCCGGCATGTGCTGCACCACGAACACCGCCGCATCGAGCGTGCGCGGAAGCGCGGGAAGGACTTCGGTGAGGGCCCGCGGTCCGCCGGTGGACGCGGCGATCGCGACGGCGCGCGCGGGGGCATGCGGCCTTCGCGGGGCTGCGCGGTGTGCGGGCTCCCGAGGCACGACCGCCGCCTGGAGCGCGCGCACGTTGGCTTGGCGAGCGGCCTGGAGCGCGGCGGTCAGACGCTCGCCGATCACCGGCAGGTCAATGCTGATCGCCCCCGACGGCTTGCGCACGAAGTCCACGGCGCCGAGTTCGAGCGCACGCAACGTGGCATCGCGCCCGTCCACCGTGTCGGCCGCGCTGAGCATCACGACTGGACGTGGCGCCTCGCGCATGATGACGCCCAATGCCTGCAACCCGTCCAGCTCCGGCATCTCGATATCGAGCGTCACGATATCGGGGTCCAGCGCGTGCACGCGGGCGATCGCTTCCGTGCCGTTGCGCGCGGTGCCGATTACGGTGAATTCCCCCGACCCGGTGATCAGGTCGGAGATCACGCGCCGCATCAACGCGCTGTCGTCCACGACGAGCACGGTAGGCCTAGAGGACACGGGTGCCCCGCACCAGCGATCGGACCTCCATGCGGCCGTCGGCGAGCGAGAGATAAACGCTGCGCCCGTGGTCGGCCCCCACATCCTCGCCTACCAGCGGGATGCCCGCGATGGCCAGTGTCTCACGGGCCGCCTCGACGTTGCGCGCCCCGATCGTGACCGTGCCCTTGGGGAGCAGCGACGCGAACATGCTGGCGCCGCCGGCGATCCGCGCCTTGAGCCGGCCGCGCTCGGCGCCCAGCGCCGCCATCTGCCCCAACAGCACGGGGAGCGCAGTGCCGGGATACCGCGCCGGATTATCGTTCGCGCGCCGCGCGTCCGGATCGGGCAGCAACACGTGCGCAAGGCCGCCCACCTTGGACTCGGCGTCATATAGCACGATCGCGACGCACGATCCGAGCCCCATCGTGGATAGCGTGCCTTCGGCGGCCGCTGCGAGCTCGGCGATGCCGACGCGGCGGTCGGTCACGCCGGGCGCCGGAAGATGCGCTCGCGTGCGTTGACCGGCTGGAAGAGGTGCCGGGCGTCGCCGAACAGGGTTTCGACCTTGCCGAGTATGAGGAACCCTCCGGGACTGAGCGCCGCGTAGAAGGCCTCGAACAGGCGTTCCTGCGACGCCCGGTCAAAGTAGATGATCGCATTGCGGCAGACGATCAAGTCGTTGACCGGCCGCACGGCTGGTTCGCGCAGCATGTCGTGCTCGCGGAAACGCACGAGGCCGCGGATTTCCGGCCGCACGGCAAACGGCGGCGCAGCCGAAAAATATCGCGCCCGCCACTCCGGCGGGGTCTCGCTGAAATCTGTCTCGTCGAACACGCCGCGCTCGGCGTCGGCCAGACTGCGGCGGTCGATGTCGGTGCCCAGGACGTCGACGCGTCCCACGTCGTCGAGCGCTTGCTGCTCCTCCGCGTACATGTAGAACAGCGTGGCCAGCGAGTACGGCTCCTCGCCCGACGCGCAGCCTGCGCTCCACACGCGCAGGCGCGGCCGGGACGATTCCCAGAGCGCCGGCACCACCTCGCGCGCGATCGCCTCATACGCCTCCGGATTCCGGAACAGCTTGGTGACGTTGATCGTGAGCGCGTCGAGCAGCAGATCGTACTCGGCCGTGTCGTGATCGAGCAGTCCCGCGTAATCGGCGTAGCGGTGCACGCCGCGGGCCCGCATGCGCACGCCGACTCGGCGGCGGAGGCAGGTGGGTTTGTAGCTCGCGCAGCGGAAGCCTCGATCGCGCGAGATCTTGTCGAGGAGCGCCTGGAACCCGTCGTCCACGGGCTCGACGTCGTTCATCCCGGACTCTGCCGCACGGCTTCGAGGTTCGTGCGGACGATCGCGTTGGTCGGATCGAGGGCCAAGGCGCGCTCCCAGAGTTTGACCGCCTCGTCCTTGCGGTGTTGGCGGAAGTGGATGTTCCCGAGCTTGAGGTAGACGTCGTCGCCCAACTCGGGATCGACTTTGACCGCGCGCTGGTAGGCGGCGAGAGCATCGTCGAACCGGCTGGCACGGTAGGCAACGTCACCCAGGTTCTTGTGGATCTGGGGGACCGACGGATCTTCGGCCAGCGCGCGGTCGAGCGCCGCGGCGGCAGCCTCGGCATTGTTCCGGCGCTCCAGCACCACCGCGAGGTTGTTGTGGAGGATGGCGCTGTGGGAATGCGCCCCCACCGCCTCGTCGAGAATCGATTGGGCGCGCGCGAGGTCGCCGAGCAGCGCCGCCGCGAGCGCCGCGTGGTGATACCAGGCCGACGTGGGCGATCGCGCAGCCCAGAGGGGACGCGCGGCCCGCAGCGCCACGTCCGCCCCCGGCACGTCGCCCATCTGCAGCGTGACGATGCCGATCGACGTCTGGATCACCGGATTGATGCCGCCGCTGCGCTTGCTCGCTTCGTGCAGCGCGCGCTGCGCTTCGGCAAAGCGGCCCAGCCGCTCCAGGGCGTACCCCATGTTGTGGAACACGGCTGCCGCGGCGCCGGGACGTGCTGCGGCTTCCTCATAGACCGCCAGTGCGTCGGCCCACCGCTCCTGGCGCAGCGCCACGAGGCCGAGGAAGAACCGGGCCGCCAGATCGTCGACACGCAGGTCGAGGACGCGGCGGAATTCGCGGATCGCCTCGTCGAGCATGCCGGTCTTGTAGAAGGCGACCCCGAGGTTGTAGTGCTCCTGCACGCGCGCTTCGGACACCGCCGGGTCCGTCGTCTTGGAGGTGCCGATGCGGTGGAGGAACCCCGCGATGGCGAGCCCGTACAGGAGCTTGCCAACGTCGAACTCGCCCATCCCCGACGCATCGATGATCTGCTGTACGTCCCGCCGGCCGTCCACCAACTCGACTAGGCCCCGCTGCTCCATGGTCAACTCGAGGTCGCTTTTGGCCAAGCGGACGCGGTCGATCTCGAACACGATGTCGAACGTCGGGATCTTCTTCTCGACGAGGGTCCATTCGTCCACGCGCCGAGCACCCTCGAGCAGCAGCGATTCGGGATTGATCGAGACGAGGAATTCCTGGCCCTCTGGCTGGACGTCGGCCTCGAAGTTGAACGAGCCTTGGTTCCACGTGAACAGGAAGTAGACCGCCTCCTCGATCTGCTCGCGGATATGCTGGCGGAGGGCGTCGCGCGACAGGAAGCCCATATCCATGAGCAACTCGCCGATGCGGCGGTCGCGCTGCCGCTCCTGGGCATCGATCGCCGACCGCAACTGGTCGCCGGTAATCACGCCGTTCTTCACGAGCATGTCGCCCAGGCGGTCGCGGCGGTTGACGATCGAGGCGTACGAGATGCGACCCTTGTCGAAGTAGATGTAACCGAAGTTCGTGCGGTAGTTGACGCTCAGGCAGCCGGTCTTCCTGCCCATCGCCAGGAGCTGGAGCACGTCGGGGAGGCTGGCCTCCTTCAAGCTGCCTTTGATGGCCATGTCAGCGCAGCTCCTCGATGGCCCGCGACGGCACATCGCGCCATTCCCAGACGACCTTCTCGTGGTCCAGGAAGAACACATCGGCGATGCCACTCACGGCGGGCATCGCACGGACCGGCGTGGGCATGATCAACGGACCGGGTTCCGGACCGTCGAACTCGCGCCGCGCCATCTCCACGGTGACGGCCGTGCTCACCGCGTCGGCGGCTGCCGTCAACCGCTGCACGGTCTCGATAATGTCGGACACGCTGCCCACCGGGCGTGAGGCGAGATAGCGCGCCAGCGGGTCGAGCCGACCGGCCGGCACGCCGTCCAGAAAGCGGCGGTACAGTTGCTCCGTGAGGGCCGCGTCCGGCGGCGCCAACTCCACCACGAGCCCGGTCTCGAACGCCGAGCGGATCCGGTCGTCGAAGCCCTGCAGGTCCCTGGGTGCGCGCTCGCTGGTCATCACCACCTGCTTCCCCGCATTGAGCAGATCGTTGATCAGGTGGAAGAGTTCGTCCTGCGTACGCTCCTTGCCGGCTACGGCGTGCAAGTCATCCACGAGCAGTGCGTCGATACGACGGTAGCGCTGCCGCCAGACGTCGGCCGTACCATCGCGCAGCGCGCCCAGGAACTCGTCGGCCCAGGCTTGCGCCCCCACGCACGCGACCGTCGCGGTCCGTCCGCTCGCTTTGGCCAGCTCGTTGCCGAGCGCGTTGAGCAGATGCGTCTTGCCCGTGCCCGGCGGCCCGATGAGTAGCAGCGGGTTGTATCGGCGCCCAGGCTCGGCGGCCACGGCGTCGGCCGCGTGCACGGCCCGCTGGTTGGACGCGCCCACGGCGAATCCATTGCGCGAGAACTCCACCGATGGACCGGGCAGCTCTGCCGCCCCGCTCTGCGCGTGCTTGGCCAAGGCCTCGGCCTCGCGCAGCCGCTCGGGATCGCGGAACGGATCGTGGCCGGCCAGCGCCGGGTCGGCCGTCACCGCTTCGGCCTCGAGCTCCTTGAGCCGGCGCACCGTGGCGCCGAACCCGCGTAGCACCGCCTCATAATTGGCCGGCGGCTCGGCCTGGTCCATGAGACGCTCGAGCGCCGTCGTGCGGTACCCTGCGGCATTCCAGCTCGACACCGCCTCGGCGACGCGCACCTTCCACGATTCCACGTGGTCGGCCACGGCGCTCGCGATGTCGCTCACAAAACTCTGGAAGTCGAGCGACACGGCGGATGACGACGTCGGACCACCCGGCGGACTGATTTCCACGCTGACGCCGTGCATCAGTTGTTTCGCCAAGGCACTGTCCATCCCCTCCAGGCGGTCGAGCGGCCCGTTGCTCGTCACCACGACCTGCCGGTCCGTCTGTTCGCGTACCGCGATCAGATGCGCCAGGGCGCGCTCTGCGTCAACGCGGCCCGCCAACCGGTGGACGTCATCGATCAGGAGCACGTCGGCACGCACCAGCCGACGCTCGAGGGCCTCCGTGGCACCGACATCGGACGCGATCTTCCACTGCGTGGCGAACTCGTCGGCCGTCAGGTACTCCACCACGGCGGCAGGGTCCGCCACCCCGTTCCCGATGGCCAGCAGCAGGTGGGACTTGCCGACCCCGGGGCCGCCGTGGATGAGGAGCGGATTGTGAGTGACGCCGGGGGCGCCGGCCACGGCGCGCGCCGCGGCGACCGCCCCGTCATTGGCCGGCCCCACCACGTAGTTCTCGAACCGCATCCGCGCATCTACCGCCACACGCTACCTCGCGTTGCCCGACGACGCACTCAGCCGTTTGAGTACGATCTCGGAAATGCCCCGGAGCGTCTCGAACACTCCGAGTCCGTGGAGCGCGTCGGCCGGGAAATCCGGCACCCCGCGAAAGTTGATCGCTTCGGAGAGTTCATCCGGCGCGACGATCAGGTCGCGCGGCAAGTCCTGCTTGTTGTACTGGATGACGAGCGGAACGCCCCGGGCGTCCACTCCCTGTTCGGCAAGGTTGGCGTGCAGGTCCTGGAAGCTCTCGATGTCCTCGTCCAGTTGGCGCCGCTGGCTGTCGGCCACGAATACCACGCCGTCCGCCCCCTGCAGTACGAGCTTGCGGGTGGACTGATAGTAGACCTGGCCCGGCACGGTGTAGAGTTGGAACTTGGTCCGGAAGCCGGAGATCGTCCCGAGGTCCAACGGCAGGAAATCAAAGAAGAGCGTACGGTCGGTCTGGGTGGCCAGCGACACCATCGCCCCCTTTCGATCGTCGGGAACCTGTCCGTAGATGTAGTGCAAGTTGGTCGTCTTTCCGGACCGGCCCGGTCCGTAGTAGACGATTTTGCAGGTGATCTCGCGGGTGGCGTAGTTGACGAGGGACACGGAAGGATAGGGGTGGTGAGGAATCAGGCCCGGCCGAACAACGCTGCCAGATTGCGGTTCAGGTCTCGCTCGAAATTCTCGGCCAATACTGGGGTGGATTCGGGCTCGCTTCGGGGCTCGGCGGCCGCCAGGCGGGCCGCGAACTCGTCAAAATACAGCCTGACGAGCCCGATCGAACTTTCCCTGTCGAACGCGCTCAAGAAAATGTACGTACCGCGGGGCGTCCTCGCTTCGGCCAGGAAGATCTGCCGGTCCTGGCCGGCGTGGTGCAGTCCGCTGAACGGACGTCCACCGAGCATTCGTCCCAGTTCGGCCCCGGAGGCGTGGATGGCTGCCGCCAGGGCGCATGCCGACGCGACGTCCAGCGACCGGGTGAATCCGTGCTCCGCGAGGACCTGGCCGCTGGGCAGCAGGAGCAGGGCGATCGTCACGCGAGCGTCCTCCACGAATTGCTGCAGTGGAGCCTGGAGCCACGATTCGACCGAGCGCGTGATCATGCCAGCGCCCGGACAGCTTTGAGCATCTCGACCCGCACGAGCCCCACATTCGCGGCCGGCGCGGCGACCACGACCAACACCATATCCTCGCGCCCCGCGGCGCAGACGCGCCCCGATTCGGCTTCCAGTTCCATGAAGGTCACGCCGCCCATCCCCGCCGCGCCCGCCGACAGGCGTGCCTTGCGATGGAGCGACGCCGAGAGCGCCGCCACGCGGTCGCCGTCCTGGCCGAATTGCAGCACCGAGTCGATGATCGTGCCGTCGTGCTCGTCCACGAGCATGGTGGCCGACACGCCGCGCAGCCGCATGAGCGACTGCAGCATCGTGGTAAACGGGGAGTTCATGCCGGATCCTCCGCCGCGTCGGAGGCACCGGGCGCCCATCCACTGCGCGCGAGCCACTCGCGTGCGCGCCACGCGCACCGGTCGAGCAGACGCCGCACGAGCCCGAGCGGCGTGGCCCGCGAGACGGCGAGCACCAGCAGCCCGTCGCCTGCCGCCGGGGTCATCGCCACCACCGCGATCTCGGTTTCGAACACGATCGATTTCCATTCGCCGAGACCGAGATGGCGCGTAGCGCGATCGGCCTCGTCGGACACGCCGCTCAGCTGCGCGCCGACCTCGGCCGCCACGTCGCGCCCCTCGGCCGTGGGGTAGGCGCCGGCCAGCACGAACCCCGATGCATCGAGCAGCAGCGCCGTCTGCTCGCCGCCCTCGAGCACCGAGGCGAACACGAACAGCGGATCGTCGGGATCGTACCACGCGGCAGCGGACTCCACGCCGGCCGCGCCCGGAGTGGCCGAATTGCGCCGCACGGTGTCGAGGGCGGCGCTGATGCCGGCGTCGGGAGCGTCGCCCAGCGCGGCGCGGCGCAGGTAGTCCTCGGCCTCCTCGAAGCGCCCCTGCTGGAAGCACACGAACGCCATTCCCTTTAACGAACCAGTATGGTCGGGGGACAGGCGCAGGGCCATGTCCCACTCGTCGAACGCGCGCTCGAATTCACCGGCATCCACGTACACCCGGGCCAGCAGATCGTGGGCATCGGGGTGGTGCGGATGCCGCTGCAGCCCGAGCACGGCCACGCGCCGCGCCGCGTCGAGGTGCCCCTGTCGCCGCAAGGCCTCGGCCAACGGGAGAAACGCCAGGCTGGCCGGGTCCCGGGCCAGTTCATCGCTCCAGCGGCGGATCGCATCAGGCATCGGCATCGGCTTCCAGCAGGTTGGTGAGTCGGATGAGCGAGTCGAGCGACGCCTGGACGCGCGCCGCGTCGAGCCCAGCCGGCGACAGGCGCAGGAAATGCTCCCAGCTTGCCCGCGCCGTGGCGAACTCCCCCACCCGCGCCGCCGCGAACCCCAACTCGAGGTGTACGCGCGGGGTGAGCGGGTCGGCGTGCACGGCGCGTCGCAGCTCCTCCAGCGCCTCGGGATACCGGCGCAGCTTCACGAGGGCGCGGGCGACGAGCAGCCGGGCTTCCGTGCCGAACGCGTCAACGGCGCCCCGCGCCGATTCCAGCGCCGCGGCGAAGTCCCCGTACGCCATCGCGCCCCGCGCCCGCTCGAGCAGCGCCTCGTCTCCCACCACCGCGGGGCGCGGCTCCCGACCACGGCGCGTGGCCGCCTTGAGGTCCACGACCCCCGTGGTGACGAGCCCGTAGGCCACCTTGGCCACCTCGAATTCGCTGCGGCCCAGCGATCCGGCGATCTCGCGCAGGTCGCGCGTGCCGTCGATCATCGTGAGCACTTCCCACTCGTGCGGCAGGAGGTCGAGCTGCGTCTCGTGATCGCCAGTCACCGCGGCGAGTTGGGGCACCACGGCCAGATTCGGCACCTTGTCGACGATACGCGACCACTCGTCGATGCGGCGCGCGCCCTCCATGAGCAGCGACTCGGTGGACACGCTGACCCGGATACTGGAGGGGAGCGCATCGGCGGAGAGTTCCTCGAACGAGAAGAACCCCTCGCGCCACGACATCAGTTCGAATACGACCGTTTCCACCTGGAGGCGCACCTGGCGTTCCAACTCGCGCTGCGACACGGCGCCGCCAGCCACCAGTGCACTGGCCAGCGCGCTGGGCGCGGCGTTGGCCCCCGCCCGGCTACGGGCTTCAACCAGATCCGACTCGGTGATCTTGTCCGACGCCAGCAGCAACTGCGCCAGCGATAGCGGTCTGCTGCGGATGCTCGCTTGAATGATGCGACCGTTCACGAAATGCACCACGCCCTCGTCGTCTCGCAACTCGGAGGTCACGCGCAGCATCCCCGTCTTGCGGCTCAGATCGAGCAGCTGGAAGACATCGTGGATGCCGAGTTCGCGGAGAGGACCTTCGATCGTCATGGTCAGGCGGTCTTGCGGGTGGCGAAGATTCGTTGGAGGTCGGTGGCCGAGCGGATTTCGCGCCGCGCCCGTCGCGCATACGCGCCGGACGGTGCCAGCGTCAGGACCCGTGTCCATCGCTCGATCGCCTCCCGGAAGCAACGCCGCTCGGCGAGCAGCGCGCCCTGATGAAACAGCGCGCCGACGTGATCCGGATCGAAGCGAAGGACGCGCGTGAACGCCTTGACCGCGTCGTCCTTGCGATTGAGCACGAGCAGGGTCTCGCCCAGGGAGATCAGGGCATCGAAGTGGTACGGATCGCGCTCGAGCAGGTCGATGAGCAGGGGCATCGCCTCGTCGGCCCGTCCCGCCATGCGGCGCAGGGTGGCCAGTTCGAGCGACGCCTCGGCGTACGTGGGCACGGCGTCGAGCGCCGCGAGGAGTTCGGCTTCGGCCTCGCGCAGTTGCCGCTTCTCGATGAACAACCTGGCCAGTTCGTAGCGCACGCCTGCGAACTCGGGATCGAGCTCCAGTGCGTGGCGGTAGGCCATGACGGCCCCCTCGCGGTCGCCCAGCCGGCGGGCGATGTCGCCCATCTGTTGGTGGACGTCGGCGCGCATGGGCGCGACGCGGCGCGCGGTATCGAGCGTGGCCAGCGCCGCCGCCGGGTCGCCCGATGCTGCCCGCACCGCCGCCGCCAGCATGAGCACGTCGATGTCCTCGGAAGCGCGGAGCACGAGGGTTTCGACGATCGGCCGCGCCTCGGCCGGCTGGCCCAGCTTGAGCAGCGCCTGCGCCTCCCCCCGCATCGCCCCCAGGTCGTCGGGGACCTGGCGGCGGGCCTCGCGGTAACGTTCGAGCGCCTCACCATACAGCCCTTGGCGCGCGAACGTCTCGCCCAGCAGCACGTTGCCGACGGTGCGGTCGGCGCCGTGCGCGAGGGCGCGCCGCGCTTCCATCTGCGCCCGGTCGAAGAACCCCTTCGTGAGGTAGTCCGCCGCCATCCCGTACGGGTCCGTGTCGACGCGCGCCGACGGGGCGGGCGTCGGCGCGAGTTGCGTGAACACGCCGTCGAGCAGGCCGGGATCGAAGTCGAACTCCTCGATCGCCGCATCGATCCGCTGCTCGCCTCCCAGGTCGGGCTGGATCGAGAGATCCGGGTCCTCGTACTGGAGGTCGATCGCCAGATCGAACTTCTGTGCCACGTAGTAGGGCTCGATCTCCAACGCCAGCTTGGTCTCGCGCAGGGCCCCTTCGAAATCGCCGAGATTCGAGAGGGTGAAGCTCAGGTTGTAGTGCGCTTCGGCGTATTCGGGCCGCGCCTGCACGGCACGCGCGAAAGCGTTGCGCGCATCCTCGAATCGCTGCAGGTCGGTGAGCACGAGCCCCACGCCGTTCCAGGCCACGGGGTGTTCGGGTTCGGCCGACAGAACCTGCCGATAGGCTTCCAGGGCCTGCTGCAGGCGGCGGGCACGGTAGAGGAGCAACGCCAGGTTGAGGCGCGCCTTGGCCAGTCCGCCCTGCGCGTCGAGGGCGGCACGGAACTGGGCCACCGCGTCGTCGCCGTCGCCGGCGTGGTAGAGCGCCACACCGAGGTTGTTGTGCGCCAGCGCGTATCCCTCGTCCAGGTCGATGGCACGCCGGTAGCTCCGTTCGGCGTCGGCCACCCGCCCCGCCTGGTGCAGGGCCACCCCCCGTTCGTTCCACAGCTTGGGGCTCTCGGGATTGCGGGCGATGAGTTGGTCGTACAGGGCGAGGGCGGTGGCCGCTTCGCGCGTCACCAGGTGCACTTCGGCCATCGCCTGGCACACGAGGTCCTCATCCTCGCCGCGGTCGAGCGCCAGTTGGTACTCGCGCAGCGCCTCGGCGTAATATCCCTTCTGGCGGAAGGCGAGCCCGAGATTGTAGTGCGCGAGCTGACCTTCGCGCGCCACCTCCATGCGGTGCGCCCGGCGCGCGCCGCGCGCCTCCGTCATCTGCTCGTAGCGGAGCGCCTTGTTCTCGTCGATGGACAGGTTGGCCTGGGCGCGCGACAGCGTCGGGTTGAGCTTGATGGCGCGCTTGGTGATGGCGCGCGCCTCGTCCTGCCGCCCCATGTCGCCGAGCACGAACCCCATGAGGTACAGGGCGTCGTGGTTCTCGGGATTCAGTTCGATGGCCCGGGTGAGCGACGCGAGGGCATCATCGTTGAGCCCGCGGTTGTAGGCGATCTCACCCAGGTAGAAATGGACGAGCGAACTGGAGGGATCGAGCGCACGCGCCTTCTCCAACCACCGCTGCGCCTCCTCCGGACGCTCCAGCGCCCGCTCCGAAAGCCCGAGTTGGAGGATCGCGCCGACGTCGTTCGGCGCGTAGCGGAGGAGCGCCGTGAACTCGTCCACCGCGTGCTGGTGTTCGCCGAGCAGGGCATACGTGCGCGCCAGCTCCCACCGCGCTTCGCCATCGGTCGGGTTCGCGCGCACCCGGTCCCGGAGTTCGGGCACGCGATCATCGTAGTAGCCGGTGTTGAAGTACGCGATCTCGAGGTTCCGCTGGGCCACCTGCATGCGCGGGTCGATCTCGAGGGCGCGCATGAACGCCTGGACCGCCTCGGCGTATAAGTTTTTGTTGAAGTACAACACCCCCAGGTTGTTGTGCGCGCCGGCGTCCGACGGGTCGATCCGCCGCGCAAACGACCTCAGAATCTCGTGGTCGCGCTCCGAACCCAGGCTCGTGGCCGCCATGTCATGTCACGCGAATGGCGCGGAGGATCACCTGCAGCGACGCCGGATCGGGCAGCAACAGGAAGAACCCCCGCAGTCGTTGGTCGACGTCCTTGAGCACGAAGTCGCTCTCCACGCAGAACACGTAGTCGTGGTCGGTGCCGAACTGCAGATACGCCGTCGTCAGCACCGCCGCCGACATGTCGATGGCCAATGCCGGCGGCGACGGTAGCAGCAACATGCCCATGAACTCGCTCAGCGCATTCATGTAGGCGCTGCTCAGGATGTTGCCCGCCTCCTTGATCGCTGACTGCTCCAGTTCGCCCAACTCCGCGGTCGATCCGGCGGGCCGCCGCAGCATCATCTCGGCCAGCTGCACGGCCGCCGACTTCGGGAACACGAGCAGCGTGCGCCCCGACAGATCCCCGAGGATGTGCAGCAGCACCGCCGCCACTGGCTCCTCCGGGTCGCCCACCAACGGCGCCACGTCCTCGAGCCGCTGGATGTTGATCCGCGGCACGCTGATCATGATCGTGCCGCCCACGATCTGTGATAGTGCGGTGGCGGCATGTCCGGCGCCGATGTTGGCCACCTCGCGCAGCGCGTCGAGCTGCAACGCCTTGAGGGACGAAAGATCTTCCATGACTGCTCCGTTAGGAGAGACTGCTCACATCGAGAATCAGCGCCGGGGCCCCGTCCCCGAGGATCGTCGCGCCGCTGAACGCCTGCATGTGCGACCGCACCGGATCGTATTGTTTCACGACGATCTCCTCCTGCCCCGCCAGCCCATCCACCACCAGCCCCGCCCGACGCTCGGCCAACTCGAGCACGATCACGTGCTCCCGCGTCTCCCCCGCGCGCCGCGGCAACCCCACGATGTCCCGTAGCCGCAGCAGCGGCAGCACCTCCTCGCGCAACGTCAGCACCTCCCGCCCGCGCAGCGTGCGCAGCCGGTCGGACTTCAGTTCCACCGTCTCGCACACGTGGGTCATCGGCACCGCGTACAACTCCGCGTCCACCCGCGTGAGCAGCGCCCGCAGGATGGCGAGCGTGAGCGGCAGCCGGAGCGTGACGGTCGTCCCGACGCCCGCCTGGGTCTTCACGTCCACCGACCCGCCGAGCGCCCGGACGCGGGACAGCACCGCGTCCAGCCCCACCCCGCGGCCCGAAAGATCGGTCACCCGCTCCGCCGTCGAGAAACCAGGACGCGATACCAGCCGCACCAACTCGTCATCGCTCAGGTCGGGCTTGGCCGCGTCCATCAGTCCCGCCGCCCTGGCCTTCTCGATCACGCGGACCCGATCGATCCCCCGCCCGTCGTCGGTCACCCTGATCACCACCGCGGAGCGGTCGCGCGCCGCCGACAGCACCAGCCGGCCCTCGCGCGCCTTGCCCGCCCGCTCGCGACCCTCGGGCCCCTCGATGCCGTGGTCCACCGCGTTGCGCAGCAGATGGACGATTGGATCGCCGATCTCCTCCAACATCGACCGGTCGAGCTCGATGTCCTTGCCCTCGATCGTGAAGTCGATCTGCTTGCCCAGTCCGCGCGCCGCGTCGCGTACCAATCGTGGAAACCGGTCGAACACCTGCCACACTGGCACCATGCGGCTGGTCACGATCTCGTCGCGCAGGTCGCCAATGAGGCGCGAAGCCTGGGCCAGCGTCTCGTCGAGTGACGGATCGCCCAGCTGGGCCCCGATCTGCTGTAGCCGCCCCCGCGTGATCACCAGCTCGCCGATCAGGTTCATCAGCGCATCCAGGCGCCGCAGGTCAATGCGCACGTGCCGCGCGGCGTGGGCCGGCGCCGAGGCCTCGGACGGAGGCTGACGAATCGCAGTCGCGGCCGGCGGCGTTCCCCGCACCCGTTCATCCACCTGCACCAACGCCACGTCCCCCGCGCTCCGCACCATTCCCGCGATCTCCGCCGGCAATGCATCCGTCCGGAGGCGCACTGCAAAATCGAGGTCGAACTCGTTGGCCTGGAGCGACGCGAGCACGGGCGATACCCCGGTCACCTCCCCCAACCGCCCGAGCGCCTGGACGATGAGAAAGGCCCGCACCCCCCGAAGGGGCGTGTCCTTGACCAGTCGCACGCGCACCACCCGCCCCGTCCCCTCGGGCGCCGGCGCCGTCCACAACTGCTCATCCATCGGCCCCGGCGCGATCGCCGCCTCGGCGCGCGGTGTCACACCCCCCATGGCCCGCAGCCGCTCGAGCACCGGGGCAGCGCTCACGTCATCGCCGTCGCCCGCTACAGCGGCCTCGACCGCCTGCTCCAGGACGTCCGCGGCGCGGAAGAGCACGTCCATCACCTCCGGCGTGATGACCATCGTCTTGCGACGTACCCGGTCCAGAAGACTCTCCATCTCGTGCGACAGCTCCGCCACGACGCCGTACCCCATGGTGGCGCTCATCCCCTTCACCGTGTGCACGGCGCGGAAGATGGCGGTCACCGGCTCGTCACCGCCGGCCCCGCGTTCCAACTGCAGCAGCCAATGGTTCACCGCCGAGACGTGCTCCCGGCTCTCGGTGAGGAAAAGCTCGGCGTAATCAGAAGTATCCAACGCGCCGATTATCCCAGCACGCGCTGGACAGCTTCGAGCACGCGGCTTGGCTGGAAGGGCTTCACGACAAAGTCCTTGGCCCCTGCCTGGATCGCTTCCACCACGAGGGCTTGCTGCCCCATGGCGCTGCACATGAGGATCTTCGCCTGCGGATCGAACTTGGCGATTTCCCGCACCGCGTCGATGCCCCCCATGTCCGGCATCACGATGTCCATCGTGACCAGATCCGGACGCAGCTGCTTGTACTTCTCCACGGCCTGAATGCCGGTCTCCGCCTCACCCACGATCTCGAATCCGGCCGACTGGAGGATGTCCCCTACCATCGTCCGCATGAAGATCGCGTCGTCACAAATCAACACCGTGTGGCTCATGTCGCTCCCGTTGTGGACTGACTGCCCGCGAGCGCCGCTGCGCTCGTTGGTCTGGCCGACGCCCTGGCGGTAGGAGGTTGGAAGGGAGCAGAGAGGAATCCGGCGAGCGAGGGTCTCGGTCTTGCCCTCCCACCCTACTACGGAAGTTTACAGCAGCACCTGACCTATGAGCGCCGCCACATCAAGTACAATGACGACTGTCCCGTCCAGATGTCCCAGCCCCCGCACCACCTCGTCGGCCCGTTCATCCGGCACCGGATCCACTTGCAGCGGGGTCACGTCCATCACGTCGCCCACCACCAGTCCCAGCCGCCGCCCGTTGATCTCGACGATGATCATCGACCCGTCCGCCGTCGCCGCGGCAGCGGCCGCCAGCCTCACCCCGAGATCCACCACCGTGATGATGGTTCCCCGCACGTTCACCAGGCCGTTGACGTACGGCTGGGCGCCCGGCAGTCGGGTGGCCGGCCGGAACGGGACGATCTCGCGCACCGCGGCGATATCACAGCCGTATACCGTCGATCCGACGCGAAAAAGCAGCGCCCGCAACTCCTGAGACTCAGCCATCGACCCGGTAGAAGCCAAAGTAATCCAAGGGATCGGCATCGCCGAACGCAACGTCTTCGCCGGCCACGGCGGCGAGCGCCGCGCGCAAGTCGGCGGGCAGCGCCGAATGGAGTTCGATCCGCTCCCCGGTGACCGGGTGCCGGAAGACCAACCAGGCGGCATGCAGAAAATGTCGCTTCGGCGGGAGCGAGACCAGACGCCGGGCGCCGCCACCGCCGTAGGTGTCGTCGCCCACCACGGGGTGCCCGATCGACGCCAGGTGTACGCGAATCTGGTGGGTGCGGCCCGTGGACAGATGCGCTCGCAGCAGGTCGACGGCGCTGAATCGCGCCAGGCGGTGGAAGACCGTCTTGGCGGCGCGCCCCGTGGCAACGACCGCCATTCGTTTCCGGTCCCGCGGGTCGCGGCCCAGCGGACGGTCCACCGTCACTTCGTCGCCCGCCAGGTGCCCCCAGCAGAGCACGGCGTATCGACGCACGATCTCCCGGCGCGCCAGCGCGGCCCCCAGCATGCGGTGCGCCCGATCGGTCTTGGCCACGAGCAGCAGCCCCGAGGTCTCCTTGTCCAACCGGTGCACGATGCCCGCGCGGTCCTCGGTTTCGCCCCCGCCCTCGGTCAGTGCGCCGCCGCGTCCTTTGAGCGCGTTCACCAGCGTGCCGCTCCAGTTGCCGGGCGCGGGGTGCACGACCATGCCCGCCGGCTTGTCGATCACGAGCACGTCGTCGTCCTCGTACGCCACCGACAGCGGGATCGACTCGGCGATCACCTCACGGGCCGGCGGCGGCGGCACGCTCACTTCCACCATCATTCCCGGTCCGGCCCGGAAGCTGGCCTTCTCACGGGCGCCGTTCACCAGCACCCGCCCCTCGGCGATCAGCGTGGCCGCGTGGTTGCGCGAGAGGTCGAGGCGCGTCGCCACCAGCACGTCGAGCCGCGGTGCGTCATCCGGCGCCGCGAACCGCTCCAGGCGCGGCGCCCGCTCACTCACGCGAGTGCAGCCGCTGGCGCTCCTCCAGCCAGAGCGCCACGGCGAGGAGGCAGGCGCCGATCGTCACCCCGGAGTCCGCGACGTTGAACGTCCAGAATCGAATCGTCCCCACTCCCAGATCGATGAAGTCCACCACCCCTCGCCCTGATTGCAGACGGTCCAGCAGATTCCCCGCCGCGCCACCCCAGACCAGGCCCAGTCCCAGGGTCTTGAGCCGCTCCCCCGGCCGGCTCTCCCGTTGGATGAGCCAGATCCAGACGAGCGCGCCGGCCGCGAACCCTCCGAATACGAGCCGCGAATAGCGGCCGAGCGACATGCTGAACGCCGCTCCCCGGTTGAAGGCCAGGGTGAGGCGGCCGTACGATCCGAGCACGTCGTGCGGCACGAACGGCGTCAGGTATCGCACGGCGAGCAGCTTGGTGATCACGTCGAGCACGACGATACACCCGGCGGCGGTCCAGAACAGGCGGCCGTTGGACTGGGCGCGTGTCATCGAGGGCCGGTCAGGAGGGTTCGCCAGCGGGATGCTCGCCGATCGCCGGGGACGGGGACGGAGCCGCCGCCGCGGCCGCGCGACGGTCCTCGGCCCACAGGACGATGGCGAGTAGCACCGCGCCGACCGTGACCGCCATGTCGGCCACGTTGAACGTCGGCCAGCGGGCGTTGCGAAGTCCGACGTCGATGAAGTCCACGACGCCCATTCCCGAACGGAGGCGATCGACGAGATTGCCGACCGCGCCACCGCACACGAGGGCGAGCGCCAGGGTACGCGGCACGTTGCCCGGACGGGTGGTGGCGTACAGCCGGGACAGGATTGCCAGCGCGGCGACGATCAGCGCCATGAAGATCCAACGCGAGTAGGGCCCGAAGCTGATGCCGAACGCCGCCCCCGGATTGTACACCAGGGTGAGACGCACGGCATTGCCCAGCACCTCGTGCGGCAGCAGAGGCAACGGCAGGAAGCGCTGTGCCATCGCCTTGGTGACCGCGTCGGCCGCCGTCACCGCGACGAGCACCGGCCAGAACAACACGGCGTTATTTCTTGCCATCTTCCTCACGCTGTTTGCACTCGATGCAGTAACGCGCGTGCGGCAGCGCGTCCAGCCGATCGAATCCGATCAGGTTGCCGCACGATTGGCAGAGCCCGTAGGTCTCGGGCGCCCGGTACAGGCGGCGCAGCGCTTCGTCGATGTGCCAGAGGAACCGCCCCTCCTGGCTCGCGAACAGGAATGCCTTCTCGCGCTCCATGGCGTCTGTGCCCTGGTCGGCCATGTGGAACGAATAGCTGCTCAACCCGCCGTCGGCGGATTGTGGCGTGGCGCCAAAGGCTTCGTCGTACTGCCCGAGTTCCTTGAGCACGCGCCGGCGCTCGTCGAGCAGCCGCTTCTCGAAGTGCTGCTGCTGCTTCTTCGACAATCCCTTCACCTTGTTCACGCCTTTGATGGCCATGCTACTCCGCCTTGTTTATGGCGATGCGCGCCGTGGCTCCATCGAGCTCCACGGCCTGCATCGTCGCCTGGTCATTCATTGCGGCGTCTTCGCGCCAGACGACACCCGTCGCCAGCACTTCGCCGCCAATCCACCCACCGTGGGTCTCCACGGCCTCCCGTACGGCGGGTTCGCCGCCGACATACAGCACGATCCGGTCGCTCACCGCAAGACCCGACTCCTTTCGCATCCGCTGCACCCGGCTGACCAGTTCCCGGGCCAGTCCTTCGAGCCGGAGTTCCGGTGTCACGAGCGGGTCGAGCGCCGCAAAGAACCCCGCTTCCTCCTGCACCACAAGCGCTCCCGACGCCCGTCGCACGATCGTGACGTCCTCGGCGTCGAGTTGGTGCGTCTCCCCACCCGCGTCCACGGTTACTGGATCGCCGCGCAGAAACCCGCGCAGTGCGTGGGCCGTCAGCGCCTGGACCGCCCGCGCGGCCAACGGGGTCTGCTTACCGAATTTCTTGCCCAGCGTGCGGAAGTTGGGTTTCGCCTCCAGCGTCACCAACGCGTCGCCGGTAGTCGCGAAGTCTACACGCTTGACGTTGAGTTCGTTGGCCAGCAGCTCGACCAGCGGCGCCAGCTCGGATTCCGGCACATCGGGCGCCACGCACACCATCCGGGACAGCGGGTAGCGCACCTTGACCCCGGCATCCTCGCGCGCCGCGCGGCCCAGCTTGGCCAGGGTGCGCACGGCGGCCATCGCCTGCTCGAGCGCCGGGTCACGGGGCGCCGCTTCGGCGCGCACGTACGGCGCCAGGTGCACCGACTCGCCGGTCAGTTCGCGATGCATCCAATCGCTGAGAAACGGCGCCAGCGGCGCCAGGAGCCGGCAGGTCGTCACCAGCACTTCGTACAGTGTCGCGAACGCCGCCCGATTGTCGGCGGCGTCCACTTCGTAGAAACGGCCGCGGCTCAGTCGCACGTACCAGTTGGCCACGTCGTCGTCCACGAAGCGCATGAGCAGGCGCGCCGCCCCTGTGGCGTCGTACCGCTCGAGCGCTGCATCCACGTCCTGTTCCACAGTGGCCAGCCGCGACAGCATCCACCGGTCGAGCGGCGCCCGATCCGCCACCGGCGGATCGGCGGACGAGGGTGCCCACCCGAAATTCGCGTACTGCGCGAACATGCCGCTGTACACGTTCCGCAAGGTGAGCAGGAATCGGACCGCCTGTTCGCGAATCGCGCGCTCGTCGAACTTGCGCGGCACCGACACATCGGCCGACGCCACGAGGAACAACCGTACGGCGTCCACGCCATACTCGGCGATCACCGCCCACGGATCCACCACGTTGCCCTTGCTCTTCGACATCTTCTGGCCGTCGGCATCGAGCACGAGGTCGTTGACCACCACGTGCCCGTACGGCGCGGCGCCCGCCCCCACGCGGCGCGTGGCCACGCCGGCGTTGTTCGGCAGTGCGTCGCCCAACCCGGTCGCGATCGCGAGCAGCGAGTAGAACCAGCCACGCGTCTGGTCCACCCCTTCGGCGATGAAGTCCGCGGGGTACTGGTGTTCCAGCCGCTCTCGGCTGCCCGCGGTGTGCGGATAGCCCCACTGCGCGAACGACATCGAGCCCGAGTCGAACCAGGTATCGATCACTTCACTCACCCGTCGCATCGTGCCCGCGCAACCGCTCCGCGCGCACCCCCACGCGTAGCCGTCCACGTGCGGCTTGTGCGGATCGAAGTCAGCCGGTAGCGCGGCGCCGCCATGCTCCGCCAGATCGGCGAACCCGCCCACCACGTCGACGTGGGTCTCGTCGGCATCGCACACCCACACCGGCAGCGGCGTACCCCAGTAACGATCACGCGAGATCGCCCAGTCGATGTTGTTCTTGAGCCATTCCCCGAATCGTCCCTCACCCACCTCGGGCGGATGCCAATCCACGCGCGCGTTGCGGGCCAGCATCTGGTCGCGGTAGGCCGTGGTCTTCACGAACCACGAGGTGCGGGCGTAGTAGAGCAGCGGGGTGCCGCACCGCCAGCAGTGCGGATACGAGTGCGTGGTCTTGCCGGCCTTCCACAGCACGCCGCGGCGCTTCAACTCCTCGATGAGCAGCGGGTCGGCGGCCTTGACGAACATGCCACCCACGAGCGGCAAGTCGCTGGGGAACTCGCCCCGCGCGTCCACCGGCTGAAGGAACGCCAGTCCGTGCCGCTGCCCCGCGGCGTAGTCGTCCGCGCCGAACGCCGGCGACATGTGCACCACACCGGTGCCGTCTTCGGCCGACACGAACTCCTCGCCCACGATGATCTCGTGCTCTCCCGGGCCGTAGGACACCCAGTCGAAAGGCCGGCGGTAGCGCATGCCCGCCAGTTCGGCGCCGCGCAGTAGGCGCACCAGCTCCCAGCGTGAGGCGAAGTCCTCACCCAGCACGGCCTTCACCCGCGACTCGGCGAGGATCACGGTGCGCGCGTCCGCGCCCGTCTTGCGCACCAACTCGACGTAGCCCAGATCGGGATGCACCGCGAGCGCGGTGTTCGAGACCAGCGTCCACGGCGTGGTGGTCCAGACGAGGATGCGGCGGCCGGCACCGGTGTTCGCCTCCGGCGTGACCAGGTCGAGCGCCACGTACACACTCGGGTCCTCCACGTCCTCGTATCCTTGCGCCACCTCGTGGCTCGACAGCGCGGTACCGCAACGGGGGCAATACGGCAGGATCTTGTGGCCCCGATACAGGTAGCCGCGGTCGTACAACGTCTTGAGCGCCCACCACACACTCTCCACGTACTCGTTGTGGTAGGTGACGTAGGGGTGCGCGTAGTCCAGCCAGTAGCCGATGCGGCGGCTCAGCTTCTCCCAGTCGGCGCGGTACGTGAACACACTCTCGCGGGACAGGCGGTTGAATTCCGCCACCCCCAGTTCTTCGATCTGCTGCTTGCCGCTGATGCCGAGCCGCTTCTCGACCTCGATCTCCACCGGGAGGCCGTGCGTGTCCCATCCGGCCTTGCGCTCCACCCGGAACCCCTTCATCGCCCGATGTCGGCAGAACAGGTCTTTGATCGTGCGCGAGAACACGTGGTGGATGCCCGGCTTGCCATTGGCCGTCGGCGGCCCTTCAAAGAACACGAATGACGGCCGGTCCCCGGCCGCCGCCAGCGTGCGCCCGAACAGGTCCTCCGACTCCCAGCGCGCCAGCACCTCGCGCTCGAGATCGTCGGCCGACCGGTCGGCCGGCAGCGTCGCGAACCGCGTCGCGCCCGAGACGACGGTCACATGCGCTCCAGCACGCCGTGCACCAGCCGGCCCAGCTTCGGTTCCGCCGCCCGCGCCACGGCGATCACGTCCGCCAGGCTCGTCGGTTTGAGCGTCTCGGGAATGCACGCGTCGGTGATGATCGACACGCCCAGGACTCGCATCCCTTCGTGCACCGCCACGATCACCTCCGGCACCGTCGACATGCCCACCGCGTCGGCCCCCAGGCGGCGCAACATCCGGTACTCGGCCCGCGTCTCGAGATTCGGGCCGGCCACCGACACGTACACCCCTTCGCGCAGCGTCATCCCTTCGGCCCGCGCCACCTCGCGCGCCATCGCCCGCAGCGCCGGGTCGTACGGATCTGACATATCGGGAAAGCGCGGGCCCAGCGCATCATCGTTGGGCCCGATGAGCGGGTTGTCGCCGAGCAGGTTGATGTGGTCGGCAATCAGCATCAGGTCCCCCGGCGCCCACTCGGGATTCATCCCGCCGCAGGCGTTGGACACGATGAGCACCGACGCGCCCAACGCGTGCAACACGCGCACGGGCAGCGTGACCTGTTGCAGCGAATAGCCTTCGTAGCGGTGGAACCGTCCCTGCATGGCCACCACCGTCCTGCCCGCCAGCGTGCCGCACAGCAGTCGCCCCGCGTGGGCCTCGACGGTCGGCTCGGGAAATCCGGGGATGTCGGCGTACGTAATCACCGCCTCGACGTCGATCTCCTCGGCCAGGTGCCCCAGCCCCGTGCCGAGAATCACCGCCGCGTCGGGGCGCCGCGGAAAGCGGGCGCGCACGGCGTCGGCGGCCGCGGCAATCCGCGCTTCCATGGGGCGGTCGGCGACGGTGGATGCGAGCGTCGGCATGCGAACGGCCGTCAGGCGTCCTCGCCGTTGGCGGCGGCGGGATCGTCGAGAGAAGCGCTCTCGGCGGCGTCGAGTTCCGCCAGCTGTCGTTCGAGCAGCGCCCGGTACTGCGCTACCTGCGTACGCCGCGAGCGCTTGAGCCCCGCCAACTGCTGTTCCAATTGGCGGAGATCGTTGCGCGCCTGGTCGAGCAGCCGGTCGCCCTCGGCCCGCGCCTCCCGGACCACGAGATGTCCTTCCCGTTCGGCCTGCTCGGCGATCTCCCCTCGCAGTTGCTGCGCCGAGACCAGCGCATCGTTCAGCGCCTTGTCGCGCTCGCGGAACGCCCGCAGTTGCTCGTGGAATCCCTTCGCCTTGGCTTCCAGCTCGAGATTGAGCCGCGTCAGCCGCTCCAACTCCTCGGCCACCTGTTCGCGGAACTGGTCCACGCGCTCGCGGTCGTAGCCACGCATCGCCCGACCGAAATCGTAACGCCGCACATCGAGTGGCGTGAGATGAAACGTGTCATCAATCATGCGCTCTCGCTCCGAAGAGAACCGTACCCAGGCGGACGCAGGTGGCGCCCTCCTCCACCGCGATCTCATAATCGTTCGACATCCCCATCGACAACTCCGTGGCCTCGTGGCCGGCCCCGCGCAGCACCTCGCGCGCGCGGCGAGCCCCCGCGAACACGACGCGAAGCGAACCCTCGTCGGCGCCCAACGGCGCCATCGCCATCACGCCCCGCACCCGCAACCCACCGAACCCGCGCAACCGTTCGGCTTCTTCCTCCCACGCGGCCGGCGCGTACCCACCCTTCGACTCCTCGCCCGCCACGTTCACCTGCATCAGTACGTCGAACGTGCGCCCCTCGTCGCGTGCCTGCGCATCGATTGCGTCGGCCAGCGCCGGCCGGTCGAGCGAATGCGTGAGATAGAACCGCGACAGCACCTTCACCTTGTTCCGCTGCAGGTGCCCGATCAGATGCCAGCGGGCGTCGGCCCGCACGGCCTCCATCTTCTGCAGCGCTTCCTGCACCCGATTTTCCCCCACGTCCCGCACGCCGGCCGCGACGGCCGCCTCCACGGCGTCGGCCCCGTGGGTCTTCGTCACGGCCACCAGCATCACCGTCTGGCCGTGTCCCCCGCGCGCCACCGCAGCGCTGATCCGTCCCCGCACTTCCACCACCCGTTCCGGCAGGTCCAAAAATGGCATAACACAAGAATTTACCGGAAGTTACATAGCGAATCAAGGGATTCGGACGGGCGTCCCCGAGCGCGGACGACCGCGTAGCGCGGACAGCCCAGCAGCGCGTCAAAATAGCCGTCTGCAGCATCGGTCGAAGGCCGCACGCCGACGCCCACAGTCGCGAGCGGCGGCGCCAGCGCCAGAGCAGCCGTCGTGTCCACGGTGATCCCCGAGGCGCCGGCGCGCTCCGCCGCCGTGTCGAGCACGAAGACCAGCCCGTTGGCGATCCACGCCCGGCCCAGCGCCTCCCGGTCGGCGGCCGCCACGGCAACCGACACTGCCACCGGACGTCCCTGCGCCACCGCCCGTTGCACGACGATGGCCGCCTCCGACAGGTCGTCGCCACCCCAACTGGTCACCGCCAACGCGGGCAGCAGTCGGCCGCGGCGGCGCAGCTCAGCGCGATACCAGCCCGCCGGCATCAACGGCAGCGTCACCAGCCGCACGTCGCGCCGAATGCCCAACACCTCCTGCGCGTACCAGAGTGGGTATGTGTCGTTGTCGCCCGCGGCGAGCAGCACCCCATTCGGTGGCGTCGCGTGGAGAATCCCGGTGGCCCAGCGCGCCGGCAGCGAAGCCTCCGGCTCGTGCCGCCGCGTCACCGCACTCCAGTTCAGAACGATCGGCACCGAGGCAAGGGCCACGCCCGTGGCCGCGCCGAACCTGAACCGCCGGGCCAACGCCACCGCGCCGTAGCCGGCCCACAGCCCCCAGGCCCAGAAGCCGAGCGAGAAGAAATAGTCACGCTCGCGTGCCTCGTGAACCGCCGTCGCCGGCAGCACGCCCGCGCCGAGCGATGGACCGGCCTTGAGATTCAGATAGGCCGCCACGCCCAGCGTACCGCACACCAAGAGCGTGAGCAGCGCACGCCACGTGCGCCGGTCGGCCTGCCGATGGCGCGCGGCGCCGAACACGCCGAGGGCCAGAAATGCCACGGTGGCCAACGTCCGCCCCACGCTCGGCAGCACCGTGGCGCCCAGACCAAGCCCCACCTGCCAGTCGGCGTACTGCCCAACGTTGGCGAGTTGAAGCCACGCGGGCGCCTGCCGCGGCCACAGCGGCGCCACATCATACTGCCGTCGCGCCACGGCGTCGAGCAGCGCCGGCCACGTTGACGGGTTCCCCTGATTGATGAACGGATCAAGCCGCGCGCGCACGAGCATGAATGCCACGGCCGACAGCGCCACCGCGCAGACCCCCACCACCGCGGCGGTCGCCGCCGCGGCGCGGCGGACTCCTTCGCGCCGGGCCAGTAGCGCGGCGGCAGCCGCGAGCAGGATCACGCCGGCCACGACCACGGGTGCCCTCACCAGCCCCGCACCGATCGCCACCGCCCAGACGCCCGCCAGCACGACCGCGCGCGCGAAATCCACCCCGTCGTCGCGCTGCGCCACGAGCACGATTGCCGCCGGCGTCGCCACGAGCGCGCTCAGATGGAGCGGAACGGCGAGCACCACCAGGTACGCGGTGAGCACGAGCCACCGAACACCGGGTTCGCGGCAAGCCCGCGCCGCCGCCGCCAGCGTCACCATGGCCAGCAGCAGGGACGCCGCGTACACCTCAGTCTCGGTGGCATTGAGCCAGACCGTGGACATCGCCCCGGCCGTCAGCGCCGCGGCCATGGCAGCGCCCGCCGGAACGGCGGCGCTGCCGTTGGCGATGATCCAGGCGGCGAGCCCCGCCGCACCCGCCGTGCTCAGGGCCGACACGAGATTGGTGGCCACCGCGTACGGCACGACGTGGCCGACCAGCGACGCCCAGCTGTGGAGCAGCAGGACGAACAGCGGCGTGCCCGGCGGGTGCGGGATGCCCAGGGCGTGCGACGCGGCGATGAATTCACCGGCGTCCCAGAAGGTCACGCCGGGCGCGAGCGTGGCCACGTACACCGCCAGAAGCGTGGCCGCGGCCAGGACGGCCGCGCGCCGCGCGCTCAGACGGCCGCCTCCGGCAGTGCCACGTCGAACCCGTCGTCGGCGGCCGTACCGCTCAGGCGGTCGCGCACGGAGGCCGGCGTGACGTCGCGCCACAGCCGCCCGCGCTCGGCCATCGCGATCTGCGCCGTCTCTTCCGACACGACGATCACCAGCGCGTCCGTTTCGTCGGCGATGCCCATGGCCGCGCGGTGGCGGGTACCCAGCGAGCGGTCGTTGAGCGCGTGCTGGGTGAGCGGCAGGATGCACGCCGCCCCGATGATCGAGTCGCGGCGGATCACGACCGCGCCATCGTGCAGCGGTGAGTGTGGGGTGAAGATGGTGACGAGGAGGTCGGCCGACACGCGCGCCTTCATCCGGGAACCGGTCGCCACGTAATCGTCGAGCGGCACCTTGCGCTCCACGGCGATAATCGCTCCCAGGCGCGCCTGGCTCAGCCGTTCCACCGCTTCGGCGATCTCGTCGCCCGCGCTGGTCAGCTCCAGGCGCGGCAGGAAGCGCGCCATGGGCGTGCGCCCCAGGTGGGCCAGCGCCGCCCTCAGTTCGGGCTGGAATACGACCAGAGCCGCGAACACTCCATATGAGAACAATAATTGGAGCAGTTCCACGATCATGCCGAGCTTGAGCAACCAGGCCACGGCGTAGGCCGCGAACAGCAGGAGCACGCCGAACAGGATCTGGACGCCCCGCGTGCGCTGGAACAGCACCAGCACCCGATACACCACCGCCGCGACGATCAGGATCTCGATCACGTCGCGCCATCCCGCGTGGAACAATCGGAAGTTCTCGACGACGCTCACGTGGGATCCGCCCCCGCCCCTGTCCCGGCCCGTACCACCGCCCACGCCACGTCCAGCGACTGGCGTGCTGGCCGCACGTCGTGGACGCGGAACAGTCGCGCGCCCAGCATCAGCGCCGCCACGTGCGCCCCTACCGTACCGGCCACGCGGTTCGTCGCCTGCGGCTCGCCCGAGATCTCGCCCACGAATCGCTTGCGCGACGCCCCCACGAGCAGCGGGTAGCCCGCCGCGCACAGCCGCGGAATTCCCGCCAGCATGGCGAGCGACTGCTCCGTTCGCTTGGAAAAACCCACGCCCGGATCGAGCACGATCCGCTCCCGTTCCACGCCGGCCGCACGTGCGGCCACGACGCGCTGTTGAAGTTCGCCCAACACATCCTCCACCACATCATCGTACTCGGCGTGCGCGTACGTCGCCATATCGCGCACCGTGCCGCGGGAATGCATGATCACGAACCCGGCCCCGTGCCGGGCGCACACCGCGGCCATCCGGGGGTCCAGCCGCCCGCCCGACACGTCGTTCACGATGTGTGCGCCCTCGCTCAGCGCCGCATCGGCCACCGCCGCCTTGACCGTGTCCACCGACACCAGCACGCCGGGAAGCCGCCGTACGACCTCGCGGATCACGGGGAGCACGCGGTCCAACTCGGCCGCCACCGACACCGGCTCGGCTCCCTGTGGCCGCGTGCTCTCCCCGCCCACGTCGATCACATCGGCGCCTTCGGCCGCCAGGCGCTCGGCGTGCGAACACGCGGCATCGCGCGAAAAAAAGTTACCCCCGTCGCTGAAGCTGTCGGGGGTAACATTCACGATGCCCAATAGGCGCGGCCGGTCGAGCGACAACACGCCGCCGCGCACGCCCCACACGGGCGCCGCCGCGGCGCTCACGCCGGAGACGGTTCCGGCCCTCCCAGGAGCGGAGGATTCATGGGCCGCGCCTCGGCGGCAGCCGGCGGAATCGGCGGCGGGACCAGCATCGGAGGCGGCGACAGCGGAGGAAGCTTCTCGCCGCGCATCAGCACCGCGATGTCTTCGCGGGTCAGCGTCTCGCGCTCGAGCAGCGCGCCCGCCACCAAGTGCAGCAGGTCCACGTTCTCCTGCAGCGTCTCCTTGGCCCGCTCGTAGGCGCGGTTGATCACGCGCTTCACCTCGGCGTCCACGAGTTGGGCCGTCTGCTCGGACACCTCGCGGTGCCGCTGGATCTCGCGGCCCAGGAACAGGTCGTGCTCGTTGTCGCCCACGAGAATCGGTCCGATCGCGTCGGAGAGTCCCCACTGGGTCACGTACCGGCGCGAGATGGACGTCGCTCGCTGGATGTCGCTGGCCGCCCCCGTCGTCACACGCTCGTGGCCAAAGATCAGTTCCTCGGCCGCCCGCCCGCCGAACGCCATCACCAGCCCCGCTTCGATCTGCTGGCGGGTGATGGACACGCGGTCGTCTTCGGGGAGCGTGAACGCCAATCCGAGCGCGCGCCCGCGTGGTACGATCGTCACCTTGTGCAGCGGATCGTTGCCCGTGGTCTTGATGCCGCAGATAGCGTGCCCCGCTTCGTGGTACGCGGTGAGACGGCGCTCATCCTCCTTCATCACCATGCTCTTGCGCTCGGCGCCGAGCATGACCTTGTCCTTGGCTTCCTCGAAGTCGGCCATGAAGATCTTATCGTGCCCGCGGCGCACCGCGAGCAGCGCCGCCTCGTTCACGAGATTGGCCAGATCGGCCCCCGCCATGCCAGGCGTCCCGCGAGCCAGCGTCGTCACACTGACATCCGGCGCCATCGGCTTGTTGCGCATGTGCACTTTGAGAATGCCCTCGCGCCCTCTGAGGTCGGGCGCGTCCACCACGATCTGGCGGTCGAACCGACCCGGGCGCAGCAGCGCGGGGTCGAGCACGTCGGGTCGGTTCGTGGCCGCAATGAGGATCACGCCGTCGTTCGACTCGAAGCCGTCCATCTCGACCAGGAGCTGGTTGAGCGTCTGCTCCCGCTCGTCGTGTCCGCCGCCCAGGCCGGCGCCGCGATGCCGCCCCACGGCGTCGATCTCGTCGATGAAGATGATGCAGGGAGCATGAGCCTTTCCCTGTTCGAATAGGTCACGCACCCGGGACGCGCCCACGCCCACGAACATCTCCACGAAGTCGGAGCCCGACATCGAGAAGAACGGCCGGGCGGCCTCGCCGGCCACCGCGCGCGCGAGCAGCGTCTTGCCCGTGCCCGGAGGGCCCACGAGCAGCGCGCCCTTGGGCAGGCGCCCGCCCAAACGTGTGAACTTTTGCGGATCGCGCAGGAACTCGATGATCTCCTGCAGCTCCTCCTTGGCTTCGTCCGCCCCCGCCACGTCGGCAAACGTCACCTTGGGCGTGTCGCCGGTGAGCAGCTTGGCCTTCGACTTGCCGAACGAGAACGCCTTGTTGCCCCCCGCCTGCATCTGGCGGAAGAAGAAGATGTAGATCCCGATGAACAACAGCCACGGCGCAACCGTCATGATGATCTGGAAGATCGACGGCCGCTCGTCCTCCGCCTTGATGTTGACGTTCTTGGCGTTGAGCTTGGTCACCTCCGCTTCCGAATTCTCCACCGGATAGCGCACGGTGAACTTGCTTGCCTGTTGCCCGTTCACGGTCACCGGCTGATTGAAATCGCCGGTGCCGGTCTTGCCGCCGGTGATCGTGATGTCCTTGATGTTGTCGCGCGACAACTCGTTGTTGTACTGCGTGTACGAGATGGAGGGGGCCTGGTCGCTCCGCCCGCCCGACAGCTGCAGCAGCGCCACGGGGATGAGGATGACCAAAATCCAGAACGAGATCGTCTTGGAAAGACGACCCCAGTTGTTGCCGGGCTTCGGCTGTTTGTTCTGAGGCGTTTGCGTTGGCATCTACTGCAGACTCGCGATGTACGGGATGTGCCGGAAGTTTTCCGCGTGATCCAAGCCGTACCCCACGAGGAATTCGTTCGGCGCGTCGAAGCCGACGAACCGCGTGGGGTCCCGCAGTTCTTCGGCGATGTGCTTGTGGAGCAGCGCGCAGATCGCCAGCGACCGCGGGTTCCGCTCCTTGAGCAGGCTCATGAGGCGGTTCAGCGTGCGTCCAGTGTCCACGATGTCCTCCACCAACAGAATGTGCTTCCCCTCCAGCGTCGTCTCGGGATCGTAAAGCAGGCGCACCATGCCGCTCGACACGGTGCCGTCCCCGTAGCTCGCCGCCACGAGAAAATCCACCTGCAGCGATCGCCGGATCTGCCGGACCAGATCACTAAGGAATATAAAGCTTCCTTTGAGCAGACCGAGCACGAGGAGCTCACCCTCGGGATAGGCGGCCGTGATCTCCTCGCCAAGCTCATGCACCCGGGCGGCGATCTCCGCCTCCGAATACACGATGCGCTTGACGGTCCGGCCCATCAGGCGCGGATCAGCCACGGTCGTCAAACTCACACACGTAGGACACTTCCGACCTGCCGGGCCGGGCGGTTGCCGCACTCCCGCGGCGTACCCCAGGAATCCACACCACCTCTCCGTTCGACTCCACCACGGGCCACTGCGACCGGCGCGGCCCCGAAATCCGGGCGTCGCTCAAGAACCGCTTCACCCGCCGGGTTCGCGTACTGCCCGCGGTCACCATCCGGTCTCCCGGACGCCACGGCCTCACCACACTCACCGCGTCCGCCGACAGCGTCGCCGTCCAGGGATCGCTGACACGCTCGGCCCCAGGCGCGAACCGCCACGCCCCGAACCGCACCTCCGTGCTGCCTTCCAGCGACAACTCCTCCGCGCGATCGCGCGCCGACCGCCGCAACTCGAACCGGTCGCGTCCGCGGTGAAGTTCCCACCCGCCGGACACCTGCACGCGCCCACCGACTCTGCCACTAATAGTAAACGCTGCGAGCCGTTCGGTTCCCCTTCGGTCGAGTGCCACTCCCACCCGCGCCGCCAAAGCCGGCCACAGCGCGCCGAGTGATTCCCGACGATACCCGGCCACCCCGGACACCGCAACGGCCAGACGTCCGTCTTCCGAAACCACTGAAACATCGCGCGCCACCGCGTCCAACTCGCGGCGTACCGACGCGGAGGCAGCCGCCCACTCCAGCAGCGCCTCGTCGATGTGAGGGCGCACCCGCCGCAGCGCCGGCAGCAGATCGAGCCGGACCCGGTTCCGCAGAAACCTGCGCGACTCGTTGGTCGGGTCGTCCATGAACCGCACCCGCGCGCTACTCGCAAACGCACGGATCGTGCCGCGATCCAGCGCCAGAAAGGGCCTCAAGACTGCGCTTTCGGCATGGAGGCCCGCCAATCCGCGGGCCCCGCTTCCCCGCAGCACGCGCATCAACACCGTTTCGATATGATCGTCGCGCGTATGGGCCGTCGCCACCCGAGCGGCATGTTCTCGGGCCACCCGGCGAAGGAACGACCATCGCGCTTCGCGCCACGCCGACTCCGTCCGTCGACCCGCCGTTCCCCCGCCGTCCACGACGGCCACGTGGAGCGCCGCGCATTCGGCCCGCACCAGCGCCACCGCGTCTCGCGCAGCCGGCCCCGTGCCGTGATCGAACGTCGCCACGGCGGCTACCCGGCTTCGGTCGGTGGCCATGACGGCGTGAAGCAGCACCATGGAATCACACCCGCCCGACACGGCCAGCACGAGCGGCCCGCTCGTCGAGGCGAGCGCGCGGCCGGTTTCGCGCAGCACCGATGGCTGCCGTCGTGAGGAGCGCACCAAACGAAAGGTAGCGCCGCCGGCGCCACCGGCCAGCACCCTCTGGAACGGGAGCGTGACCCGTGATATCTTGGCCCTACGGTCTTCGAACCCAGGAGCTTTCGTGAACACCC
Organism: Gemmatimonadaceae bacterium; assembly: GCA_035533015.1. Taxonomy (NCBI): domain Bacteria; kingdom Pseudomonadati; phylum Gemmatimonadota; class Gemmatimonadia; order Gemmatimonadales; family Gemmatimonadaceae; species Gemmatimonadaceae bacterium. The sequence continues at coordinate 74,380 of DATLUQ010000015.1, forward strand.
AGGGCCCGCTCGCAACACTCTATGTCGGCATCGCGCTCTGCGCGTTCTATACCGCACTGGTGTGGATCAACACGCTGCTGCCCTTCTTCCTGCAGCCGCTGTTCGTGATTCCGGCCACATGGGCACTCGAAGTGATCCAGGGCAAGAGGCCCGGCGCCGGAGGCGAAGGCTGAACCGCCGCTGTGTCCGGTAGCTCGCGCCACAGCATCCAGGGGGTGAGGCAGATGGCCTCGCCCCTTTCGCGTTTGGGGCGCATCGCGGCGCGCGCCATGGCACTTCTGGCCGCAGCGCACACGCTCGCTGCGCAGGATCCGACGCGCCCATATGAGCAGTGGCGCACGCTCGAGACCGCGCACTTCCGCTTCCACTACCCGCAGGCGTACGAAGCCTGGACGCGCGACGTGGCCGCCCACATGGAGGCCGTGGATTCGGCCGTGACGCGCCTCGTCGGATTCACGCCTGGCAAGACGGTGGACGTCGTCGTGGACAACCCGTACGACCTGCCCAACGGCTCCGCACTCCCCATCCTCGACGCGCCGGTACTCACTTTCTGGCCGGTTCCTCCGAACCCGCGCGACGACATCGGCAACTGGCGCAGCTGGGGCGAGATGCTCTCGGCGCACGAATTCGCGCACCTCGCGCACCTCATGCGCCCCTCGCGCAACCCGGTCGACCGCGTGTTGTGGTCGCTGATGCCGGCCGATCTCGGGCCGCTTCCCATCAAGCTTCCGCGCTGGGCCATCGAGGGATACGCCACGTACGTCGAGGGCAAGGTCACGGGCAGCGGACGCCCGAATGGCGCCTGGCGCGCCGCCATCCTCCGCCAGTGGGCGCTCGAGGGCGCGCTGCCGACGTACGATCAGATGAGCAGTTGGGGGGCGTTCAACGGCGGCGACTTCGCCTATCTCGCGGGCTCGGCCTTCTTCGAGTGGCTCACCGAGCAGTATGGAGACTCGACGCTCCCGCACGTGTGGCGCCGCGCGTCGGCGCGCGTGGATCGTACCTTCGACGACGCGTTCACCGGCGTGTTCGGCGATCCACCGCGCGTGCTGTACGGCCGGTTCACGGCGCAGCTCACGGCGCAGGCGCTCGACGCACGACGCGCGATCGGCGCCGACGGACTCGTCCAGGGCGCGATGGTCCAGCACCTCGACTGGGGCACGGGCGACCCGGCCTTCTCGCGCGACGGCTCGCGAGTGGCGATCGTGCTCCGCTCGGGCACCGCCCCGGCGCGCACCGTCGTGTGGCGCGCGGCAACGCCGCCCCCCGACACCGCCGCAGCGCGCCGCGTGCGCGATAGGCTGGCGCGCGATCCGGAGGATGTGCCCGCCGCGCGGTTCTACCCGGACCCGCGAACGCCGATCGCCACACTCCGCGCCGTGGCCGGCCAGGCGTTCGTCGAACCGCGGTTCCTAGACGACACCCACGTGTTGGTGAGCCGCCTCACCGAACAGGCGGACGGCACGATGCGCCCCGACCTCTATGTGTGGGACGCGGCGCGTGGCGGCGTACACCGAGTGACGCACGACGCCGGCCTGCAGGACGCCGACCCGGCTCCCGATGGCCGGAGCGCGATCGCCACCCGCTGCGCCGCTGGCAGTTGCGACGTGGTGCGGGTGAACCTGCAGACGGGCCGTTTCGCTGCGATCGCGGTGGGCACGCCGCACCGCTCGTACTTCCGCCCGCGCTTCGCGCCCGACGGTACGCGGTTCGTGGTGAGCGCGTCGGTGGACGGCCACTGGGCCCTCTTCCTGAGCGATTCTGGGGGCGACTCGTTGTCATCCATTCTCCCGAACGACCGCGCGAATCGGTACGACGCCACCTTCACACCGTCCGGCGACACCCTCGTGTACGTGTCCGACGCGAGCGGCGTGATCAACATCGCGGCGACTGAACTGGTAAGGCCGGCGGAATTCTTGCTCACACGCGTCACCGGCGCCGCCGTGGCACCGGCCGTCGACCCCGCCACCGGCGCCATCTGGTTTCTCAACCTGCATGCCCGCGGGTACGACGTGCGCACACTCGCACCGCGCAGCCCCCCGGCGTATCCGGTGGACATCGTCGGCCGGTTCGGCGTCGCGGCGCCTCCCAATCCCGTCGCGACTGCTCTCCCGTCGACAGCCCTGGTCGCCGAGCCAGTGGCGTACGGGCTGGGCCCACGGAAAACACGCGTCCTCCCGGGCGAGACCTACGGCCCCGACGGATTCGCGGCGAGCCTCTTTGCCAGCAACCTGGACGTGATAGGGCGCCTCACCGCTCTCGCCGGCGGGTCATGGGGCGCTCGCACGCAATGGAACGGCGGCACGGCCGCCCTGGCCTGGCGCGGATCGCGCCTGGAACTCGACGCGGGGGCGCACTGGGCCCGGCGTCTCCCGTCGCTGGGCTCGGCCAGCGGGGTGGCCGGCCGGGCGCTGGACGACACGCGGCGCGGCGGCCTGGTGGCCGCTGCGTTCGACGCGGACGGCGACCAATACGCGTGGCGGGCCCGCGTCGGCGCGGGCGTCGAGCGGCTCGCACTATCTGAGAACACAAATGACCTCACGCGGTCCCTCGTGTTCGCCGAGTGGACGGGGTCGTTGGCGCAGACGCGTGGGCGGCGGGCCGTGGTGGAACGGCTGGCCCTGCATGGCGACGCGGGACGCACCGGCACCGACAACGTCCGGCGATTCGTGGCCCGAGCGGGCCTGGCGGCCACCGGAATTGGGCCGTTGCCAGCCGCCGTGTCGGCGACCTACGGGCGCATGACGGGAAGCGCCCTCCCATTCGAGCGGTTCGCGGCAGGCGGGCTGGCCTCGCCGCTGGTTGATTCGAGTCTCACGGCCGCTCGCCTGCCCTTCAGCGCTCTTCCCAATGGCAGTGTGGTCCCCGACGCTCCCGGATCCGGGAGCGCGCTACTCGCCTATCGCGCCTCGATCCCCCTGGCCGTGCTGGCCCCCTACTATGAAGCCGTGAGCGTAAGCGACGGCGGCTGGTTCGTCCACTGGAACCGCGCACTGGGTGCCGAGGTCCACCTGCGGCTCAGCAGGTTGGCGCAGCTGTTCGTCCCGGGGGTCGAGGTCCGCCTCGGGGTGGCTCGGTCGCTGGACGCTCCCTACGCGGGTCGGACCACCTTGTACTCGGAGGTCCGGTACATACCGTAGTCGCAAAGAAGTCTCGCAGATGGGCCAACCGGGCCAATCTCCGTCAGGCTTTGGGCAAACCCCCTCTGTCGTTATGCGGCGAACCGCTTACACTGTTGTTTCTGAATGGCCTGTGTTGCATGCCGGTTGGCGGACTTCATCTCGCAAAGCGGCGGGAGCTTGCGCGCTGAGCGACGGTGATGTCATTCGTTCGCAGTCCCCTCGTTTCGGCCGCACGCCAAGTGCGGTCGTGGCATACCAGGAGGATGGAGATGAGTCTTCACCGTTTCACAGCGCTCGGCCTTGCGGCGGCGTTGGTCGCGATTCCGGCGTCGGTGCATGCGCAGGGATTCGGGCTGAATGAGATAGGGAGCTGCGCGATCGGGCGAGGGTACGCCGTGACGAGCGCGCCGTGCCAGGACGCCTCCACGATCTACTGGAACCCGGCCTACGCGGCGGCGCTCTCCGGCAATTCGCTGGTCGTGGGCGGCGCCTCAATCGCCGTCTCCGGCGCGTTCACCCGCGACACCTCGATGGGCCGCTATCCCGCCGATCCCCCGACGTCGTATGCGCCCCACTTCTTCTTCACCCACCGGCAGAGCGAGAATTTCTCGTGGGGCCTCGGCGCGTACGTACCCTACGGCCTCACCTCGCAGTGGCCCGGCAACTTCCCCGGCCGTTTCGTGGCCGACAAGGCGTCCATCGCCACCATGTACTTCCAGCCCAACTTTGCCTGGAAGCTCAATGACCGGTGGATGATCGGAGGCGGGCCCGTCGTCGGCTACTCCAGCGTCGAACTCATTCAGAGCCTCGACCTCTCGCAGCAGGTGGCGGAGATCGGCCCTTCAGGCCCGATCACCTTCGGCATGCTTGGTATTCCCGCCGGCACGGAATTCGCCCGCGGTACGCTCAAGGGTACGGCGTATTCCTACGGCTTCACCCTCGGCCTGTACGGAAAGCTCTCCGACCACTGGACCATGGGCGCGCGGTACCTGTCCTCGCTGAACTTCAAGTACAGCAACGGCAAGGCGACGTTCCAGCCGGTGCAGACGGGGCTCACGCTCGCCGCCGGCAATCCGTTCAGCGTGCTTCCCGGCACGCCGGTGGACGCCCTCGTGGCCAGCCAGTTCACGTCGGGCGGCGCGCTCGTCGCGCAGGGTGGATCCACCGAACTGGTTCACCCCGATCAGGCCGAAGTCGGATTCGCCTACGACGGGTTCAATCGGTGGCTGCTGAGCGCTGACTATGCATGGATCGGTTGGGCGCGGTTCCACCAGCTCGATATCCACTTCTCCAACCCGGCGCTCGGCACCGTCACGAACATCGAGGATTACAACAACTCGTCGGCCATCAGGCTGGGCGCGCAGTACACGGCCCACAACAACTGGCAGTGGCGCGTGGGCTTTGCAGGCGTCGCGGCTGCCGCGCCGCCGCAAACGGTCACCCCAATTCTCCCCGATCAGGACCGCTCCAACTACACCGTCGGCTTGGGAATTCCGCTCACCACAGGGCTGACCCTCGACGCGGCGTACGCGTACGTCTGGACCCCGGGACGTCGCGGCCGCATCGCGAACCCCACGTCGCCGAGTATCAGCGGGTCCACGCTGAACGATGGCGTCTACACCCTGTTCGCCAACATCATCTCGATCAGCCTCAAGGCGTCGTTCTAAGACCACCCACCGGAGAATTGCGGATGTCTCGTACCATGAATCTCCTTCGCGGTGCAGCGGTCGCCGGGCTCCTTGGGACCCTGGTGAGCTGCCAAGCCGAACACACCGTAGGCCCGCTCTATTCCGCCGGCCCACTGTTCCAGAGTTATGTCTCGCTGGGCAACAGTCTCACGGCCGGTTACCAGTCGGGCGGTATCGACGATTCCACGCAGCAGCGTGGCTATGCCGTGCTCCTGGCTCGGCAGTTCGGCACGCGGTTCGCGTACCCATCGCTGTTGAACCCCGGCTGCCCGCCGCCCATCTCGGTGTTCCAGACGGGTGCGCGCGTCACACCCACCGGATACCCGCCCAGCACGGAGGCCTCCTGCTACCTCCGCAACCCGACATCGGTGACCGACATACTGAACAACGTCGCCGTACCGGGGGCCTTCGTGGCCGACCTCACGTCTCCGAACGGCGCGGCAGGGGCAAACGCGCTCACGACGTTCATTCTTGGCGGATTGACCCAGGCACAACGGGCGCTGCTGGCCAAGCCGACGTTCGCGACGATCTGGATCGGGAACAATGACATCCTTGGCTTCGCCCTGTCGGGCCAGCCCGCCGGCGCGACGCCCCTGACCACGTTCACGGCCAACTATGACGCCATGATCAGCCAACTCCTGGCTGGAGCACCGAAGCTCAAAGGCGTCCTGCTGGGAGTCATCCAGGTCGCCGCCGCTCCGCAACTGTTCCCGGCTGCGGCCCTGGCCAACCCGCTGTTCGTCGGCGGCTTGAGCCAGGCGGTTGGCACGCCGGTCACCATCCACCCGGACTGCCTCACGCCCCCCGGCAACCAATCGCTCATCAACATCCAGATCATCACGCTCCTCCAGGGGATGGCTGCGCAACACCAGACCCCGATCATCGTCTGCGCCAAGGGCGACGTCCCCGGTCTGGGCGACTTCCTGGTGTTGGACGCCGCCGAACAGGCGACGGTGTTCAACCTGATCAACTCGTACAACGCCTACATATCCCAGAAGGCGGCCTCCATCGGGTTCGCCTATTGGGATCCGAACGCCCTTCTTGCTCAGCTCGCAACAGTCCCCGGGGCGATCAACTACCCGCCCAACCTTGCCAGCCTCACAGCGCCCTTCGGGACTGCCATCTCACTGGACGGCATCCACCCAAGTAGCTCGACCCACATCGCGATTGCCAACGCGCTCATCGGCGTGATCAACGCCAAGTACGGCACAAACGTGCAGACGATTCAGTAGCAGGACCGATGGAACGGGCGTGAGCGGGGGGCAGCCTGTCGGCTGCCCCCCGCCTCTCTATGCCACCCCAGGCTGTGGCGACCCATGAATGGTGCTGCACCCACCAGAGCGCGGCACGGCACGGTCCAGCGGTGCCGAGCCACTCCGGCTGACAACATGGCACGACTGGTGGAAACAGGGTGGGCGACTGATCAGTCGTTTCGGTGCTGCCGTCTCTGAACAATGCGTCGATTCCGGATGCCGTGGGCCCGGGGCACGTAGCCCGGTGCAAGCACTCCGGGGAGGGGAATCGCCGTGCATGACGATCCGCACGTCGATCCGGAGCTTGCCGCGCTGTTTGGCAGAAGTCCGGAATTCCTGGGCTCACGATCCTTCTCTGCGCCGCAACCACGCGGAACCTGGTTCAGCGTTCGGGGGCATAGCGCGCACCAGTGAACCCATCGGACAGCGGCCATTTGCACGGCGTGCTAATAAATGTGATATCGTTGCAACATACTATGCATACGTTGTTTGATGCATGTATGATGAAGTACATTAGATCACTATTATCAACAGCTACCTGAGCCACGATTTCGCCATTGATCAGGCCGTTCTTTGGGGGGCCGGGACTCTGTTCACCGGCTGCAGGCCGCTGCCCTCCGCGACGCGAAGTCCGGTCCCCTCCCTGCCCGTCCCGCCATCCAACCGCATAACGATCGTCTGCGCGCCGGACACGGTCGTTCCGCGATTGGACGCCAAACAGGCCAGATCGTTTCCGCAACAGACCGGGTGTCATCGAGCAAGGAACCGCGTGACCGCCGCCTCTCACCCATCGATTCGCCACGTGATGTCCAGCGCCATTCTGGCATGTAGTGGACGATCCACGCAAGTTCGATGGTACGGCCAGGCCAGCGCAGATATGCCCAACGTTCCGTCGCAAGCATCCCGCCTCTGGACTGCGGGCGAGCCTTGCCCGCCCCTAGCATCCGTCTTAGGATGCGGTCGCGGGGCGCGGAGAGGTCCTTCGCTCCGCTTGATTCCAACCAGAAGGCCCAAGTGCCCGACTCGATGGATGCCCCCGGCGGCAAGATCAGCACCTGGTGGCGCCGCCTCAGCCGGCTCCCGGGAGGCCGCTGGTTGTTCAGCCTGCTGCTGGGGCGGATGGCACCCTATACCGGGTCGATGGGTGCTCGGGTGGTCGACTTGCGGCCCGGATACGCCAAGTGGACCCTGCGGGACCGCCGGAAGGTCCGGAATCACCTCAACTCGGTCCATGCTGTGGCCCTCGTCAATCTGGCCGAAGTAGCCAGCGGCACCGCCATGCTTGCCGGACTGTCCCCCGGCACCCGGGGAATCGTCAGGGGACTGTCCATCGAGTATCTCAAGAAGGCGCGCGGCATGCTCACGGCCGAATGCCGCTGCGACCCGCCCGCAGTGGACCACGAGACCGACTACACGGTCGAGGCCACGATCACCGACCAGCAGGGCGACGCGGTGGCTCGCGCGAAGGTGCTCTGGCGCCTGGCCCCCCGGAGCTAGGGGTGCGCCAAACCGAGCTGAACCGCCAGGCAGGCATCGAAGTGCCGCTCATCTGCGGCGCCATGTATCCCTGCAGCAACCCTGAGCTGGTGGCGGCGGTCTCCGCGGCCGGCGGCATCGGGATCGTCCAGCCCATCTCGCTCACCTACGTCCACGGGCACGAGTACCGCGAAGGACTGCGCTACATCCGCCGGCTGACCTCCAAACCCATCGGGATGAACGCACTCATCGAACAATCGTCCCGCGTGTACCGGGAACGGATGACGCGCTGGGTAGAGGTGTCGCTGGAGGAGGGGGTGCGATTCTTCGTCACGTCGCTGGGAAACCCGCGCTGGGTGGTAGACCGGGTCTCCCGGGCCGGGGGAATCGTCTACCACGACGTCACGGAGCGCAAATGGGCGCTCAAGGCCAGGGATGGGGGTGTGCACGGGCTGATCGCCGTGAACAGCCGAGCGGGCGGACACGCCGGCCCCAAGACGCCCCGCGAACTCTACGACGAGCTGCACGATCTGGGGCTACCACTCGTCTGCGCCGGCGGGATTGGGGAGCCGGCGGCGTTCCGCGCGGTGCTCGACATGGGCTACGCGGGCGCCCAGCTCGGCACGCGGTTCATCGCGACCACCGAGTGCAACGCGGCCGACGATTACAAGCGCGCCATCGTGGAGGCGTCGGAAAGCGACATCGTGCTCACCGAGCGGCTCACGGGCGTGCCGGTGGCGGTGATCAACAACGCGTACGTTCAGCAGTTGGGCACGAAATCCGGCCCGGTGGCGCGCTGGATGCTCCGCCACCGCCGCACCAAGCATTGGATGCGGACCATCTACGCCCTGCGGTCGGTGCGGAGGCTCAAGAAATCGCTGCACGCCGCCGAGGGCGGCGCCGACTATTGGCAGGCGGGCAAGAGTGTATCGCAGATCCACGGCATCGAGCCAGCGGGCCAGGTCGTGCGCGAGTTCGCAGCCGCCATCGCCGACTGACCGCGCCCGGCGCGTATCGGTTAGCCCACGAGCACCCAGATGTCGTACAGGGCGTGCGTCCAGGCCGTGATCCCGAAACCGCGCGTGAGGTACAGCGCGCTGAACGCCACGCCGCTGATCGCGCGGAACACGAACGACTGGAGTTGCAGCGGTTCGCCGTACGGTCCGATGTAATGAAACGCCGAGAAGGCAAGCGCGCCGACGACCGTGGCGATCGCGCCGGCGGTGAATCGGCTCAGCCCCAGCACGACGCGCCCGCCGAATGCGAGTCCGCCCACGAGCAGCACGCGGAAGACGAGTTCCTCGTAGAGTCCGGCGCCCAGCGACAGCATGAGCCGCGTGGTCGCGTCCATGCCTTGGATGGGCCCCGCGGCGAGTGCGCTGAGGTGGGTGAGGAGTTCCGCCGTTGCCGTGCCCACGACGATTCCGAACAGCAGCGCCAGCACCGCCGACTCGGCGATCATCAACGGAAACATCGTGAACCGGACGCCGCCGCCCCGTCGCACGTCGCGGTACACGAGCAGGGCGCACACGAGAATCACGACGGCCATGAGAGCCAACGGTCCCGGCGGGCCGAGGAGCGCGTACGCCACGTCGCGCAGGAGCACGTCGGCGCCGTTGAGGATCTCGCCGCCGGCCACGCGGGCCGGACGCGCGGCGGCCAGCCCCTCGTAGAGCACGAGTAGCGGGAGCGCGAAGAGCAGGCTGTAGCGGGGCGACCGGCTGGCCGCCCAGTACGACTGGCGGCGTGTAGACGACCTGGTTGGCGGCGACGTCATGATCTCATCGTACGTTGGGGCATCGGCGAAAGTTTGGCGGCCCGGGGTACCGGCGGTTGCACGCAGCGGCGATACTCTGTGGGCAGGCCCTCACCCATTCTTCGCCTCTGCCATGTCTCTCGACGACTTGCTCCGGTTCGACCTCGGATTCTCCACGCAGGACGATGACGACCAATGGCTGCCCGCGGCCGCCGACGAGAGCGAAGGATACGACGTGCGCTGCTGCCTGGCCACGGGGCCCTCGACGGCCGGCGCGCCCCCCACATCGCTCACGCTCCAACCCGGCGACGAGGCGACGGTGGGTACGGGACTCTATGTGACCCGCACGTTTCCCAAGCATGTCGCGATGTTCGTGCTCCCGCGGTCGTCCACCGGCAAGCGCAGCATCACCATTCGCAATTCGCCGGGACTGGTCGACCGCGCGTACGTGGGCCGCGAGATCAAGCTCATGCTGCGCAACGACGGCGCTGAGCCGCAGACGGTGGCCCATGGCGAGCGCATCGCGCAACTGGTGTTCGTGCTTTGCGCGCATCCTTGCGTGTCGCGCACCCAGCCGCTCGACGCCGGCGATGCGGGCCGCCAGGGCTTCGGATCCACCGGCCGGTTCTAAGCACTCCCAACGGTCGGCGAATGGCACCGCGCAGCGCCCACCGCTAGCTTTTCGGAGTCGGCTGCGGCAATCCGGCTGCGGCAATCCACCCCTCAGGAGATCTTATGCTCGTCCGCGCCCTCACCCCTATGGCGCTTGCGGCACTGCTCGCGCTTCCCGCCGGCTCCGCCGCGGCCCAGCAGTTCCACTATGCCCCGGGCACCGCGCAGTACCGCATGACCGTGGACGCCAAGATCACGACGACGGCCATGGGACAGAGCAGCGACAACGAGATCACGTCGATGCAGAAGTTCACGATGGCGCTCACCAACGAGTCGGCCGACACGATGGCGATGGCGGTGACTATCGACTCGATCTCGCAGATGACGCCGATGGGGGCGCCGCCCGGGCTCGACTCGCTCGTCGGCAAGAAGGTGCGGGCGTTCGTCTCACCCGTGGGCGAATATTTCAGAACGCAGATCGACCCGGCCGACACGGCCGGACTGCTGAGCAGCCTGGCCGACCAGGTCGTGCACGTTCTGCCACGCATCCGCGTCGGGCTGGCCAACGGGGCCACGTGGACCGATACCCTGGAGGCCACGACCACGCAGAGCGGACTTCAGCTCAAGCGCCAGGTGATCTCGGTGTACACCGTGGCCGGCGATACGACGGTGAACGGCACCAAAGGGCGCAAGCTCGTGCGCACGTCGACGTCCACCACCACCGGCAGCGGATCCATTCAGGGACAAGCCGTCGCGATGGATGGCACCTCATCGGGCACGGGGGTCGCGGTCGTCACGACCGACGGGGCCTTCCTGGGGAGCGCGGGCGCTGAAATGGTGAAGTCCAAGCTCACGCTCACCGATGCCGGCGTCACGTACGACATCGACACCAACGCCACGACGAAGATCGACCGCGCGAATTAGCGGGGAGCGGCCGCGGCCGGCGCGATCCGGCCGCGGCACTCGCCGAATCCGATGCGCGCATACCCCTGGCGCTCGCAGTAACCCCGCAGCACCACCTCGTCCCCGTCTTCGAGAAACGCGCGCGTCTCGCCATTGGGGAGCGCCAGTGGTTCCGTGCCCTTCCAGGTGCGCTCGAGCAGGCAACCGCGCGATTCCTTGGCCGGCCCCGACACGGTGCCGCTCGCCAGCAGGTCACCCGGCTGCAGGTTGCACCCGTTGCTCGTGTGATGCGCCACGAGCTGCGCTACGGTCCAGTACATATCCGTGAAGCTGCCGCGACTCACGAGGAACTCGCCCGCCCCCTCGGCCCGCATGCGCGCCGTGCGGAGCCACGCCTCCAGCGTGATCGCGATTCCCGCCCCCTCGCCCGGCGCCGAGAGATATGCGAGCGGCGCCGGATCGCCCGCCGGCCGAGCGAATGCGGGCGCGCGGAAGGGTGCCAGCGCGTCGAGCGTCACGACCCAAGGCGACACCGTCGTCGCGAAGTTCTTGGCGAGGAACGGTCCCAGCGGCTGATACTCCCACGGCTGGATGTCGCGGGCCGACCAGTCGTTCACTAGACAGAGGCCAAACAGATGGCGTTCGGCTTCGGCCACCGGCACCGGCTCGCCGAGCGCGTTTCCTGTGCCGACGAACATGCCGACTTCCAGTTCGTAGTCCACGCGGCGCGACGGCCCGAACACCGGCGGCTGCGCCGGATCGTCTCGCGTCTGTCCCCACGGCCGCCGCACGTCGCTCCCCGTGGCCACGATCGACGACGCGCGCCCGTGGTAGCCGATCGGCACGTATTTGTAGTTGGGCAGCAATGGCTGGTCGGGGCGGAACATCGAGCCGACGTTCGCGGCGTGAAAGATCGACGCGTAGAAGTCGGTGTAGTCGCCCACACGCGCCGGCACGAAGAGGTCCGCCTCGTCCATCGGCACGAGCAGTTCGGCGGCGTGGCGCTCGCCCGCCCCACCCATCCGCAGGACGTCGCTCAACGCCAACCGTAGCGCGCGCGCCATGTCCGGGCCCATGCCCATCAATTCGTTCAGCGAGTCGTCCTCGCAGGCGCGGGCCGCGTGCAACGCATCACCGCTCACCAGGCCGTGGCCGACGAGCGCCGCGACGTCGAGGATCTGATTGCCGATGGCCACTCCCACGCACGACTGTCCGGCGCCGGAACTCCGCCGGAACACGCCGAACGGGAGGTTCTGGATAGGGAAGTCGTGGCCCGGCACGTTCGCGCTCGCCACCCACGAGCGGAGCGCGGGGTCGTGGGTGCGGTCGAGGGCGGCGCTCACAGCATCCCCAGCCGGCGCAGATCGTCCACCGGCTCGCGGAACGAGCAGGAGCCGAACGCCAAGGCGTGGTGCCGCGCGGCATGCAGCGCTTCGGCCGTCAGCACCACCTCGCGCCACCGCAGGCGATCGCCTTCGAGTTGGATGGCCGACGGGTCGCGCTCGTCGAGCAACGCGAGCACGGCCGCGTCGTCTCCGCCCTGGCACATCAGAGCGGCCGCCAGGAGTACGTTCAGGAAGCCGTACATCGTGCCGCGTGGCGCCTTCGCCTCGTAGGTGAGCGGATACTCGGCGCGCAGCGGGTGGTGCAGACCGGCCGTGGCCTTGAACGCAACCCCGTGCTCGAGGCAGCAGCGCATGAAGCGCACCACGTGGCGCTCGGCGGGAATGGCATCCGCCGTCACGCCGCCAGTGCGGATCTTGGCCTTGGCGCCGATCTCGCCGACCGCGGCGATGAGCGAATCCGGATCTTCGAGCACCGGGACTTCGATGAACGCGTCGAACCCGCTCACGATTTCGCCGGCGGCCAGGATCTCGGCGCAGTGGGACGCCCTGATCTCGACCGTATCCACGTACACGGCTCCATGGCGCACGTCGCGGTGCCGGTCGTTGAAGGCGTGGATGGACCGCATATCCACGGCGGCGTCCGCGCTCACGAGCGCGCTCAGCGCCCACGACTCGGCGGCCGACGCGGGTAGGATCTCGCGCCCGGCCGCGTCGAACGCCTCGAGGCGCGACGCCGGGACGACGAACCGCCCGAGCATCCACGCCGCGGCACCCCGCCGATCCTCGTCGTAGGCGTGGACCGCGGCTTCCATGGAAAGGCTGGCCGGCGGAAAGAGGCCGGCGTAGTCCACCGCGCGCTCGAGCAGCGCGGTGAGCGCAGGCCCTACCGTCCGGGCCCGAGTCACGCCTTCCGGTGCGTGTGGCCGGCGTGACGGCTCGCCGCGTGGCGCGCCGCGCCGCGCGACGCGTGCCACGCCCTGGCGATCTTGCGGCGACCGTCCACCTTCACGATCGTGCCGCGGCAGTTGGCTGCGCCGCACCGGCAGCCGTAGAAGTGCAGGTCTTCTTCGGTATAATCGCGCACGTGCTCGAACTGGTAGTCGTAGGCCAGCTCCGCCCCCTTGGGAATGTCCCGCAGGGCGTCGATCCAGATGTGCCCGCGCTCGATGATCGCATCGCAGTTCGGATTGCACGAATGGTTGATGAATCGCGCCTCGTTGCCGCCGTGCGCGGCATCGATCACCGTGCGTTGGTTGAGCGTGAACAGGAACGTGTGGTGGCGCTCGGCGCGGTCCTCGTCGGGATACCGTCGGTCGGCCTCGGCGCCGGTGATGTGCTCACCTGTGTATTCGATGATGCGCGTGCCTTTGGGGATATCCACGATCGCGAACGCCCCGGTGCCCTGAATGCGAGAGCGGCGGAGCCGGAACCAGGGGTTCGGGCGCCGCCTCACCTGCTTGCGTATGGTCATGCCCAGCTCGGCAAAGCGTGATGAAGGATCAGACGGCCTCGGGCCGTTCCTTCCGATAAGCGTCGGTCGTGTGGCGCAAGGCGAGCAGCGCCGATGCCTCGAATTCGAATTCCATGGCCAACGCGGCCAGGAGTTGGGAGTCGTGCCGCGACATCTTGCGGGCCGCTTCGTCGCAGGCGTTGTGGCGCCGCAGGTAGTCGCGGCCGGCATGCCAGAGTGCATTGGCGCGCTGGCGCCACCCCTCTTCGGTGCCCGGGTCCTGGGCCGCCGCCAGCTCGTAGGCATCGAGCAGCTTGCCCAATCCGTCGTGCATCACTTCGCAGAACTGTTGCGCGGAGAGGACCTCGGTTTCCACATCGGACTTCTCGACGATGCGCGCCACCCGATCATGCTGGCGGCAGCATTCTGCCGCCGAGCGGCAGAGGGCATCGGCAACAGCGAGCGCGGAGTTCGGCGGATCGGTCGACGGCGCGGCCGTGGCAGCGGACAGCTTGGACTTCGGCATGAGCGTCGGGAATGCGGAGGTGGGACGCGAAACGCGACGGGGGCACCGCCGCTCGCGGGTACGCTGCAAGATGAGTGGGCCCGCCCGCAAACGGTAGTGCCCACCGGGGCACTCCGGGTGGGGAAACGGCTGGTTGGCGGGGTGCCCTCCGAACCGCCGGCCCCACTACTTGGCGGTCTTTTCCTTGGTCGCGCGCCGGCGCTTGCCCTGCTTGGCCTCGCGTCCCGTCAACTCGTCCACGTGGATCCCGAACATCACCGTGCGGAAGGGCGCCGGGTCGCCTTCCTTCAGGGTACGCGGCACGAACCGCCGGAGCAGGTCGACCGCCCGCTCGTACTCGGCGGCGTTGGCCTCCCCCGCGTCGGGGCTCAGCAGGTACACCGTGCCGTGTGCCACCACGCTGCGCCAGTCGAAAATGGCGTGCACCTCGTCCACTTCGAACGCGACGTACGGGTGATGCCCGATGGTCGTCAGCTTGCTACCCTCAGCGGTGCGGCCAAAGATCCAGCCGTTGTCGAACACGTAATGGATGGGTTCGATGTCGGTCCGATCCTTGAACGAAAACGCCAGGCGTCCCACGTGGTTCACGGCCAGCAGCGCCTCGCACTCCTCGGGGGTCAGTTCGCGAAAAGTCGGCACGGTCATCGGGAGCACCTCACAGGGACGGCAGGACATCCGCCGCCGTCGCACGATCGTCCCCGAATTCTACGACAACCCCGTGGGCACGGCCAGCCGGGAACGCCCTATTCCGTACCGGGTGCAATCCGGTAGCCACGGCCGCGAATCGCCACGAGCAGAGTCGGCACCACATAGAGCGTGATGGGTGTGGACAGTCCCAGGCCGCCGATCACCGCCAGGGCGAGAGGCTTCTGCATTTCGCTGCCGGCGCCGAGTCCCAACGCGAGGGGCAGGAGCCCGAACAGCGTGCACAACGTCGTCATCAGGATCGGGCGCAGACGGACGCGCGCGGCGTCGCGGATGGCCGGTTCCAATTCCATCCCGTTGTGGGTCATCCGGTAGTGCGTGAAGTCAAGCAGGATGATGCCGTTCTTCACGATCAGTCCCACGAGCAGGATCAGCCCCATGAACGACGAGACGTTGAGCGCCGTGCCGGTGACAAGCAGCAACACCATGGCACCCACGAACGACAGCGGGGCCGCGAGCAGGATCACGAACGGCTCGACGAACGACTGGAACTGGATCACCATCACGCCGACCACGCTGGCGGCGGCCAACGCGAGCACCAGCAGCATCTGATGAAACGCGTCCTGCTGGCTGGCGTACTGGCCGGCCAGCTCGACGCGCGTGCCGGTGGGCGCGGGATGTCCGGCCAGCACCCGCTTCACGCCGTTCACGACGTCGCCCAGGGCCTGGCCGTTGCCGATATCGGCGGTCATCGTGATCAGTTGCGCCTGATTCTCACGCGTCAATTCGCTGCGCGTGTCGGCCTTGGTGAACGAGACGAGCGACGACAGGGGAGCAGCCGTATGCGTGAGCGGCGAGACGATCGGAATGGCGCCGAGGCGCAGCGGATCGTAGCGCACCGAATCGGGCGCGCGCACGCGCACATTGATGGACCGGTCCTCCAGCAGGAGTTGCCCTGCGTCGACCCCGAACAGGGCACTGCTCACGTCCTGGCCAATCAGGCCGGGCGTCAGCCCGAGTCGGCTGGCCTCGGCTTCGTGCACACGCATCGAGAGTTCCGGGTCCGGCTCGGTAACCCCGTTGTAGAGATCCACCAGACCCGGAATGCTGTCGAGGGCGGGCGAGAGCTGCCGGGCGTACGCCTCGATCTGTTGGAGGCTGTCACCGAACACCTTGATCTCGACCGGATTGGTCACCCCAGACATGTCGTTGATGCCGTCCGACAGGATCTGGACGAATTCGATGCGCAGCCGAGGCACCGCGACGTCGAACTGCTTGCGCAGACTGTCGATCACTTGGAAGATGGTCCGGCGACGCTGGCTCTGCGGCGTGAGGCGCACCGAGATGTCGCCCCGATTCAACTGCGTGGCGAACAACCCGAGTTCCGCGCCGGTGCGCCGCGACGTCCCGGAGACCTCGGGAGTCTGCGCCAGGATGTGCTCGACGATGTGCAGTTGGCGGTCCGTCTCGGTGAGCGCCGTGCCCGCCGGGCTCCAGTAGTCGAGCACGAAGGCCCCCTCGTCCATGTCGGGCAGGAACCCCGTGGACGCGGCGCGATAGGCGGCGTATCCGGCACCCACCAGCAGCAGCGCCCCCACCATCACCCACCGCGCGTGGCGCAGCACCGCACCCAGCGATCGCTCGTACTCCATCGACAGCGCGTCCACGGCCCGTCCCACCACATGGAGGATGCCGCGCTTGTGGCCCGTCGGGTCCTGATCGGCCTCGAATTCGGCGTCGCGCGCCGTGAGGAATTGCTCGCTGAGCAGCGGAATGACGGAGAAGGCGAGCACGAGTGAGACCAGCACGGCAATGGTCAGCGTGAGCGACAGCGCCTTGAAGAACTGGCCGACGACGCCTTCGAGCAGTCCCAGCGGCAGGAACACGACGACCGTGGTGATCGTCGACACCGTCACCGCCCATATGAGTTCCTGGACGGCGTCGCGGATGGCGACGCGACGATCCGACGTCAGATGCAGATGCCGGACGATGTTCTCCGTGATCACGACGGCATCGTCGATCACGAGCCCGATGGCTATGGCCATGGCCCCCAGCGTCATCAGGTTGAGGGTCTGGCCCAACAGGCTCATCACGAACAGCGTGATGACCATCGTCAGCGGGATCGACGCGGCGCTGATCGCCGTGATCCTGGCGTGGCGCAGGAACAGCAGCAGAATGACAATCGCGAGCAAGGCGCCGATCAGCATCGCATCGCGCACCGCAATCACGGCGTCGCGCACCAGTTCGGCCTGGTCGTACACTGCTTTCAGATGGACGCCCGGCGGCAGCGACGCCGCCACGTTGCGGGCAATGGCCGCCACGCTGTCGGCAATTGCCACCGTGTTGCCGCCGATCTGGCGCGTGATGTTGATGAGGGCGGCGGGGTGCCCGTCGCCGTCGATGATCTGCGTGTGATCCGTCGTCCCGAACGTGACGGTGGCGAGATCGCGCACGCGCAGGCCGTGGCCAACCACGACGTTGGCGATGTCGTCCACCGTGTGGGCGTCATTCGCGGTCACCACGAGATACTGTTTGTAATCCTTGTCCACTCGCCCGACCGCCGTCAGCCCGATCGCGTCGCGGATGGACGAGGCCAGATCGTCATAGCTCAGCCCCTGCGCCGCCAGACGGGCCGGATCGGCCACCACCTCCACTTCCCGGACGTCTGAGGCCTGTACTTCCACCTGCCCCACGCTGGGCACCCGCGAGATGAGGGGCTTGAGCTGGTAGCGAGCCACGTCGTACAGCGTCGCCGGATCGCCCCCTTCCACGTTGTACGATAAGATCGGATACACCGAGGGCGTGATCCGGTCGGCGCGGATGGTGAGCCCCGGGGGCAGCTCTGGACGTACCTGGTTCACCTCGGCCTGCACCAGTTGGAGTGCATAGATCATGTCCGTGCCGGGCGCGAACAGAATCTGGATCTCGCTCCCGCCGCGAATCGACTTGGAGTCCACGCGCCGCACGCCGAGCACCGTGCTGATCGCCTCTTCCAGCGGGCGGGTGATGCTGAACACCACCTGCCGTGCGCTCAGCGACGAGCCTTCGACCACCACGGTCGCCCGTGGGAACTGCAGTTCGGGATAGATGGATGACGGCATCCGGAGCCCTGCCCAGACCCCGGCCACGCTCATGAGGGTGACCGCCAGATAGATGAATCGCCGTTGGGACGCAACGACGCCAAAGAGAGACCGATCGCCGGTCACGGCTTCACCGTCACGATCTTCGCGCTATCCGATACCCCGTATGCCCCGTAAGTGACGACCGTTTCCCCGACCTTCAGGCCGCTGAGGATCTCCACGTACGCCTCGGTCCGCGCGCCAGTGGTCACGGGGCGCGCATGCGCGATGCCCGACGAATCGACGACGAACACGCGATAGCCCTCGCCTTCCGGTACCAGCGCCTCAGCGGGAACCGCAATCGCTTTGTCGTGGCGACCGACGACGATGCCGGCCATGACGGTCTCGCCCACGCGAAGCGTGCGTTTGGGCCTCGCCACGATGACCCGCACCGGCACGGTGCCGGTGGCCGAGTCCAACTCGGCCCCCACGTCGGCCACCGTTCCCGTTCCCAGCGTGTCGCCATTCAGCGACTGCCCCGCCACGACCGCCACCGTCTGACCCGGTTGCACATGCGCGGCGTCGGAGGGCGACACGTGCACCATCACGTCGAGCGCACGCGGATCGGTGACCTCCACCATCGGTTGCGTCATGTCGACCGATGCGCCGAGCACCGCGTTCATGACCGTGACGACGCCCGCCAGCGGAGCACGCAGCGTGGACAGCTGCTGGTCGCGGCGCGCCGTGACCTGCGACGCCCTGGCCTGCGCCAGCGCCGCCGCCGCCTGCTCCACGTCCTTGCGCGGGGCGATCCCTTCGGCTGCGAGTCGTACCGCGCGGTCGTACGCCTGCTGTGCGTTCTGCAGCGCCGACGTGGCTCCCTGCAGCGCGGCATCGAACGTCTGCTGCTCGAACTGGACCAGGGGATCGCCGGCCTTCACACGCTGACCCAGCGTGACGAAGATCCTGGCCACGCGGGTCGGGGCCGGCGCGGCCAGTTCCGCGAAATGCCCGGGCCGCTGGACAACGGAACCGATCGCGTTCACGGTCTCGATGAACGGGCGCGTCGAGATGACCGCCGTGCGCGCGCTGACCACCACCTGGGCCGCGGCGCCCTGATCGCCTGAGTCGGCCGCGGAGCCGCCGCATGCGCCGAGCGTAAACAGCGCCACAAAGAGCAAGACGTGTTTCATCATGGGATTCCGGAGGCCGAAGCGGTGAGAAGTCGCAGCGCCGCCGCCGCCGCATTGGCCGCGCCGACGTCGTCGATGTACTGACCCAGGGTGTCGCGCGCACTGCGCTGCGCTTCGAGCACCGCGGGGAGCGCTGATTCGCCTTCCCGATATGCGGTGAGCGCCATCGCCGCCACCCGGTTGGCCCCGGCCAACAGTTGACGGTCACGTGCCACTCGCTGTTGCGCGATCGACTGTGCCTCGGTGACCCGAGCGATGTCGCGGGCGCTCTCGAGCTGGATGAGCCGCAGTTCGGCGCGGGCCCGATCGCGGTCAGCCTCAGCGGCGGCCACACCGCTCTGATTCTGATTGAATAGCGGGAACGGAAGCGCGATGCCGATCACCGGCAGATACCCGCTCTGCGTGGGGTCGTGGAAGTCCACGCCAAGCTGCACCGACGCCGTTCCCCAGACGCTGCGGCGCTCCGCGTCCACCGCCCGGTCGGTGGCGGTCACGACGTGCTGCGCGGCCCGCACGGCGAGCGGCGTGCCATCGGCGGCTCCCACGGCGGTATCGGACCATGAAAGCGTGTCGGCAAGCGCGATCGTCACCGCGCCCGTAAAGTCGCCCATCACCGCTTGGAGATCGAGGAGTGACGCCGCCGCGGTGAGCGAATCGGCCAGCGCCTGATTCTCCTGACCGCCCGCGGCGATCGTTGCCAATTCGACATCCAGATCGCTCGCATCGCCCGCCGCGCGCCGCGCCACAGCTATGCGGCGCAGGGAGTCGGCGTCCTGAGCATTGCGCCGCGACAGGCGGGCCCGCGCATCCGAGACCACAGCGTTCACATACGTCGTCTCGGCGTCGAACGTGATCGCCGCCCGCTGCAGGGCGAACTGGTCGAGCGCCGCGGCGCGAGCCGCCGTGGCGCTCCCGACGCGGGCCCGGCGCAACCACGGAAAGTCGAGCGGAATGTCGGCGTAGATGTGCCGCTGCGGCGCGTCCTTGGTGGCGCTCAGATTGAGCGTGGGATTCGCGTACGCCCGCGCGCCCAGGAGCACGGCGCGCGCGGCTGAGGTGTCGGCCGCGGCAATGGCCAATCGCGGCCCACGGGCCAGCGCCGCCGCGATCGCATCGGCGCGTGTAACGGGACGTTGCGCCGCGCTCGGCGCGGGGGCGAACGCAACGATCGCCGCGGATGCCGCGGCGATGATCCACCTGTGCATGAGACTCCGGGATGGGAACTTACCGAACGGTATCGCGATGACCTGTCATCATGATGACACCGGCGGGCGAGGCGCCCGC
Source organism: Gemmatimonadaceae bacterium (assembly GCA_035533015.1). Taxonomy (NCBI): domain Bacteria; kingdom Pseudomonadati; phylum Gemmatimonadota; class Gemmatimonadia; order Gemmatimonadales; family Gemmatimonadaceae; species Gemmatimonadaceae bacterium. The sequence goes on from DATLUQ010000015.1 coordinate 94,693, forward strand.
GGGAACACCACCTCGACGCGCGTCCCGGCGCCGACGGTCGACGTGAGTTGGATCTCGGCGGAGTGCACGTCGGCCACCCAGCGCACTATCGCCAGGCCGAGGCCCGTGCCTTCGGCGCGTACCCGTGCCTGGTCGGCGCGGTAGAAGCGCTCGAACACATGTGGCAGATGCTCGGGGGCAATGCCGACGCCGGTGTCGGCGATCACCAGCGTCGGGTGCCCGTCGTCGGCTGCCACGTCCACGTGCACCTGCCCGCCGTCCGGCGTGAACTTGATCGCGTTCTGGAGCAGATTCATCACGAGTTGCCGCACGAGCGTCGGATCGGCGTCGATCGCCGCCTCTTCGAAGGTCCCGACCTCGAGCTTCACCCCCTTGGCGGTGGCGAGTGCGCCCGCCGCATCGACCGCATCGAGCACGATGTCGTCCAGGTAGGTGCGTTGCCGTTGCACGGGGCGCTCGCCGGCATCGGCGCGGGCCAGGGTCAACAGATCGTCCACGATGCCGCTCAGCCGTTCGGCCTCCCGCTCCACCACACCCAGCGCGCTCCGGTACGCGTCATCGTCCCGTCGCTGTTGCAGCGTGACTTCCGCGGTCGTGCGCATCACCGCCACCGGGGTGCGCAGCTCGTGCGCCGCGTCGGCCATGAACCGGCGCATGTGGGCGATGTTCCGTTCCACCGGCTCCATCGACTTGCCCGAGAGGAAGTACCCGCCGGCCGCCACGAGCACGAGCGCCGCGAACGCCGCGCTGCCAAAGGTCACGATCAGCGCCGCGTACTGGTCTTCCAACTGGACCTGGTCGGCCACCACCGCCGCCACCATCGTTATACCGCTCGCCAGCGTGAAACGCTCGGCGTGCAAGCGCAGAGTGTGGTCGTGCCGCGCGCGCCGCCGCCGGTCCACCACACCCTGCGCCACCGCGGCCCGCGCGGCCTCGCGAATCCAGGCGTCGACCACCGGCGGCTTCATCGGTCGCCCCAGCGAATCGAGCAGGTAAAGCTGGCGATCGGGGATGTGCAGTTCGTCCACCGCATCCACCACCAGGCCGTGCGCCGACCGGCTCTCCAACTCGCGAATCCGGGCCGCCCGCTCCAGCTCCAGCGTCGACTCGTGCAACGATACGTCCAACTGGCGTCCGAACTGGCGCCGCACCACCACGAACAGCCCGGCCCCCAGCAGTGTGAGAATAAGCCCCAGGGTGACCACGTACCACGCCGTGAGGCGCAGGCGCAGCGCGGTGAGCGGGCGGAGCGCCATCGCTCAGGGGCCGAAGCGGTAGCCGGCGCCGCGCAGGGTATGGATCAGCTTCGGTTCGAAGTCGTCGTCGATCTTGCGGCGCAACCGGCGCACCAGCACCTCGAGCACGTTGGTGAACGGATCGTGGTTCTCGTCCCATACGTGGGCCGTGATCGCCGCGCGATCGAGCACCTCGCCCGCATGCCGCGCGAACACCTCGAGCAGTGCGAATTCTTTGGCCGTCAACTCGATGTCCCGGCCGCCGCGCTTGACCTGGCGCGTATTGAGATCGACCGTCAGGTCCGCCACTTCCACGCGCTCCGGGGCGATTGCCGGGCCGCGTCGGGCCAACGCCCGCACCCGGGCCGCCAATTCGCTGAACGCGAATGGCTTGGACACATAGTCGTCCGCGCCGGCGTCGAGTCCGTGCACGCGGTCGTCCACGGCGTCGCGCGCCGTGAGCATCAGAATCGGTGTCGTGCTGCCACGCCGGCGGAGGTCGGCACAGAGATCGAACCCCGAGCCGCCCGGGAGCATCACGTCGAGCACGATCACGTCCTGCGCCCCGACTACGGCGCGCTCGTGTCCCTCGGCGTAGGTGGCCGCCGTGGTGACTTCCATGTGCATGTCCCGGAACCCGTCGCGCAGTGCGCGCAGCAGTTCCGGGTCGTCCTCCACGATCAGTACGCGCATGCGCGCCCCCTGGTCCGCACGTCCACGCCGGCGTCCCTCCGCGTTCGGATTGTGATGGCGGCGGGCCAAGGCATTGGTTCCGTCCGCACCCGCTGAATCTTACTCACGCGGGGCGAGTCCGGAATGGCGCGACAGAACGGCACGGCCGCCCTGGCGGCGGCCGAACGCGAAGAGACGTCGCAGTTAGTCCGCGTCGCAGCGCGCGCGGCGCGGCCTGTCGGACGGTGCGGCGGCGGGCCTACCTGGTGCCGACGAGTGCGTAGGTGCCGAGGGAAGCGGAGATCTGCGCGGCCACGTGCCTCTCGCGCTGCATCACGCAGGCGCTGTACCAATCGGCGCCGCTGGTCGGATCATCGCAGACGATTGGCGCCGTCTTGCCGTAGGCGATTTGCGGCATCGTGTGGCCGTAGATCTCATGGCCCAGCACGCGCTCCAGGTACCGGTTGAACATCGCCGTGTCGTCGGCCGTGCGGCCGGCCTCGCGCAGCGCCGACTCCAACCCCGCGAGCCGCACCACCACCGCAATGTGCTCGATGTGCCGTCCCCGCGCATTGTTGGGCGTGAGCGGGTAGAACGCGGTGAGCGCCTGCCAGCCGGTGACCTGGGCGTATCCCGGCGGGAGTTGGTCCTTGAGCTGCCGCTCCGTGCCGATGACGATCGGGATGCCCGATCGCTCGAGGGCGGTCATGGCCGAGTCGAATGCCGACGAGAGCTTCCGCATGCGGATGATCGTGGCGGCGAGTGTCGAATCGCCGATCGCGATGTTGGGGGCGTAGAGCGGCGCTCCGGCGAGCGAGTTGCTGGCCAGCCGATCGGCGAAGCTCGTGGACGGACCGAACGCAGCCGCCGGTGCAATCGAGGAATAGCGCAGGCTTCCGAACGAAGCCCCGCCGGTCTGGAGCGACGAGCACGCGGAGAAGATGGACGCGGCGAGGATGACAAAGGCCCAGCGAGCGGAACGGAGCACCGGTCGATCAGCAGCGCGGAAGAACCGCGCACCGACGACGCCATGGGTGTTCGTGAAGAGCGAGCGCTGCAGCATCGGTTGAATCTCAGTTCGCTCAAGGGAGCGAGTGCATGCTTCAGCGCGGCGTCGCGCGTTACGCAGGTAAGACTCACCGGTCTCCAGCAAGTGTCCAGTGTTTAGACACTACACGATGTTCAGATTGCGCTATACATGGCAACAATGCCTGCATTTTCGCCAAATTGGCCATTATTGGCGGTCATCGGCCGATGGCGATAGGTCATTTAGTCCTATGCTGGAAGTTGATGGGATCGCCCACGACTCTTGCGACCTTCGCATTGACCACCGGGCAGGGCCACCGCATTCTGTTGCACCTCTCCACCGACAGGATCTGTTCCATGCAGCTGCGCTCAGCGCTCGTCCGCCTTGCCGTTGCACCGTTTCTGATCGGCTGTGCGTCCGGTTCGAACTCCGAACCCGCCTTCAAGACGGTTGCGATCGACGATGCGGGGGCCGTGCGTACGACCACGACTCCGGGGGCCCCGGAGGCATTCGCCGCGCCGGAGGCCAAGGTGTGGGACGCGCTTGCCGCGGCGTATGGTGCGATCGGCCTCACCGTGAATCTCAGCGAGCCGGCTGGGCACCGCATGGGGAGTTCGAACTTCTATCGTTCGGGCCGCATGTACGGACAGCCGGTGTCCCACTTCGCCAACTGCGGGGACGGGATGACGGGGCCGCTGGCCGACACGCGCCGGGTCTACTTCTCGGTTGTGACGACGGCGACTGCGGTGGACGCCACGCACACCGCGCTCGTGACCGGCGTGAGTCCGACGGCGGTCGACATCTCCGGAGGGAGTAGCGACCGCATTTCGTGCGGGTCCACCGGCGCCCTCGAAGCGATGCTCTACGACGCCGTGGCGCGGCAACTCCGTGCGAAATAGCGCCCCGCGCTCGGGCCGGGCGCGGGGCGTTTCGCCAACCGAGAGCGGGGTCGGGACT
>DATLUQ010000016.1 GCA_035533015.1 Gemmatimonadaceae bacterium
GCGTATATAGAAGATCCGAACAAGCGGAAGGGACCGGATGCGGATCAGCCGCACCGGGTGACCTATCGGAAGTTGGTGAGGGGGTGAGGCGGCTCTCTGGGCGCGCTTGGTCGCACCGCTGAGGGGGGCTCCTCTCGACGCCGGGCTTGACCACCACCGTCGAGGAGGCCTGGGCGGTATTCTCCGCTGGCGGCGCGTAGCTCATCGCCGCTCGATCCACGCTCTCACGAGATCCGGGTAGCCCGGCGCGTACCGAGGCCAGCCGTCAGCGTCGGCCGGCGGAAGGCGAAGCGTGTGATCCGCTCCCGCCAACACTCGGACCGTGACGGCGCGATTGCCGTGCTCGACGAGAATCCTGCGAATCGTGTCGATGCTCGTTTGCTGCGGCACCACTTCGTCGCGGCCGCCGTAGAGCAACAGGACGGGCACGCGGACAGAGGCCCACGCCGCCCGGTTGTCGTCGTTGCCCACCTTGCCATACCATGACCACACCCAGCTCGAGTCGTCGGGGATGCCAAGGGCGTCTGTGACGTCTGGATTGTTGTATCCCGCCAGGTCCGCACGCAACTGCGCGTGCGCCAGGTGATTCCGCGCGACGTCCACGAATTCGTGGTAGAGCGTCTTGGCGCGGCGCAGCGTATCGCCGCGAAACATCTTGGCGAGCATTGTGTTCACGCGAAACAAGTCCTGTTCGTATAACGGACCGACGTTGCCATCGGCGTCGATTATCCACGCGACGTTGCGGTTCGAGGCGACCATCGGCGCGATGAAACCGCCCTGACTGTGCCCGAAGATCCCGATGCGGCGCGGATCCACGTCGCTGCGGCGAGCCAGCAACTCGACGCCTGCCCGGCCGTCGGCGGCCAGGTCTTCCATCGTGCTCGTCTTCCAGTCTCCCGTCGACACGCCGACGCCACGTTTGTCGTAGATGAGGACTACGATCTCATTCCTTGCGAGGTAGTCCGCCGTAAAGGCGTTGGCCCAACGCCCCTCAGCGCCCGAGCCCTGCAAGAACACGACGGCGGCATGACGGCCCGGCGACTTTGGGCTGAGCACGGAGCCGCCAAGCAGGGCGTCGCCGTCACCGAATCGCACCTCGGTGGTAGTGTACGACGGCTCAACTGAGCTCGATGTGCGGTGGAGCCAGAAGGTCCCAGGATGGCCTGGTTCCGAGAACGATCCGCTGATGGAATCGCCGAGGAGTGTTCCGTCGAACGTCGTCGTCGACTGGTCGCCGACCAACTCCCAATGGATGCCCGGCGACAGGCGCAGATTCGTCAGCGGCACGTCCATCGCGCCGATGTCCCCGGCGGTGAATGTTCCCCGGGTCGAATCCGCCACACCGATGATGAACGGAAGGCTCGACACGCCGCGATGCATGACACCTTCCCATCGTCCGGCAACCGCCTGCGCCGCGGCGTTGCTTGCCGCGATGCACATCAATAGGGCGATCAGGTTGCGCACAATGCCTCGATGGTTGAGTGACCTCCCTACAAGCAGCCCACGACCGATGGATGGCTCCCGCTCGCCAACTTCAGTTTGCGGTACGACCCAGTTGCATCGAAGGCGCGCCGATACGCGGTGGGTGACATGCCGAAGCGGCGCTCAAAGGCGCGCCGGAACACGTCGTCGCCGGCGTAGCCAACGGATCGGGCAATTCGCTCCACGGCGACGCGCCGGGCGGGAAGCCGACGGCTGGCTTCGCTCAACCTGGTCTCCTCGACAAACATTCTCGGCGTTACGCCGAACTCCTGTTTGAACACGCGAGCGAACTGTCGCGGACTGAGATGACAGCGAGCGGCGAGCTTCCGGACCGAGAGGTCACTGTCCAGATGCCGGCCGATCCACGAGGCGAGGTCGCGGAAGCGATCGCTGGTCTCGATTTGAAACCGTAATGGTTCGGAGAACTGCTGCTGGCCGCCCGGCCGCTTCAGGTAGACCACCAGCTCCCGAGCCACGGCGAGCGCCCACGCACCGCCGAGGTCTTCTTCGATCAGCGCGAGCGCGAGATCGATCCCCGCGGTCACGCCGGCGGACGTATAGAAGGGGCCATCTTTGACATAGATCGCATCGCCGTCGAGGACGAGTTTGGGGAATCGACGGCCGATCTCCGTGACCGCGCTCCAGTGTGTGGTGACGCGGCGGCCATCGAGCAAACCGGTTGGCGCCAGGCCATAAATCCCAGTGCACACGCTGGCGACGCGGCGGACGTGTGGCGCCACGTCGAGAATCCACGCCGCAGCGCGCTCCGCAGCGCCGGCCCGACGCAGTCCGGCCCCGCCGGGGATCATGAGCGTATCGAGTTTGAGTTGTGCCGGTCGCTTCGCGCCCGCTTGGACGTCAGCTCGGAGCATCGCGCCCGAGCTGGACCGTACCGTCCGACCGCCGAGCGCAATGAGAACGATCTCGTACGGCCCTGCCGGCCCGAACTCGCCGTCCTCGCGCCTGAACGCGTCCGAGGCAAACGCGTCGGCGGGCCCGAACACGTCCAGCGCCTGGATGCCGTCAAATATGAGAACCCCGACCCGCCTGCGCTGCATGTGCCCTTCCGTTGCTGAGTGCGTCGAAGTGGAGACGTCCGTACAGCGAAGGCTACGCAGCGGCCAGGGTGACTGCAATGACCATTTTCCGACGTATTCTGCCACCCGGCTGTAACGTCAACACGGCACCTGCTCGTGGCTCGGCTTTGGCGAGAGGCGCCGTCGGAAACGAGAGGTCGACCCGGGTTCCTATCCGCGGACCCGTGTCGATTTCACGAAAGTTGCGGATCCGTTGGCAAATGCCGCGGCGCGCGGAGGCTGATGCTGTGCACCGCCAGGAGGCCTGGGCCCCTGAAAGAGTGGTCCAGCCGGGGTCACGCTTTGACAGGGAACTGAGGCGAGGCCAGACGCTCGGGAGAGAGGAGGCGAGGGATACGGATAAGTCGATTCGCCGAAGCCCAGACCGTGGCCGCCCGTCTAGGTGGCCGGATCCGTGGCAAGCGACGTTGTCACGAACTGGTGCTCGTGACAAAGGTGAACTACACGACGTGCCGCCATTTCCCCTATGAAGACCAGGCCGATCCCGTCGTAAGCACGCTTTCGCGTGCGCAGTTCGAGGGGAATTTTCAAGCGTATATCGAAGATCTGAAGAAGCGAAAGGGCCCGAACGCGGATCAGCCGCACCGCGTGACGTGTCGGAAGTTGGTGAGGGGGTAGGGCGGGCCGCCCCTATTCTCCGTTGCCGCTAATCGGCCGCAGCCGTTTCCGAACCCACGCCGCCAGCGAAGCCTCGGAGATCCGACCCGCCGCTACGCCTTCCGTCACCAGCACCGGCTCCGTCGCCTCGATCTCGTGGCCGTTCAGGCCAAGAAAGACATGGGCGGCCATGAAGGCCACGCGCTTGTTGCCGTCAATCAACCCGTGGTTCTTGGCCAGCCCAACGGCATAGGCGGCCGCAAGCGCGCCGAGGTCGGGCTTGGCCGCATGGGCGAACTTGTGCCGTGAACGGGCGAGCGCCGACGCCAGCAATCCATCGTCGCGCACGCCGGCCAAGCCGCCGTACTCGGCCAACTGCGCCTGGTGAATCGCATCGTGCATGGTCCGCGTCACCCACCGAGGGGCTCGCCGGTTGGCCGCCACCGCCTATTGCGCCAACTTGCGGAGCGCATTGCGATACCGCTTCGCTCCGCGCGCGTACACTCCAATGGTAGGCTCACGCATCACACGGTCCGCGTTCGGCGGACCAGGGAATTGGAGGGTTCATGCGTCAGACCATGGCACCATCCCATTACAGGGTCGCGATCGGTCCGCTCGCGCTCATTCTGCCGCCGAAGATCTACTTCAAGATCACGGAGGGGCACCATCCGCACGTGCCTTCAACGCCGGAGTTCAGCAAGGTGGTGAAGGACATGACGCCCGCCGAGCGCAACTTCGCTCCCGCGAGGGCTCGCCGAAGTTACGACGGCCGCGCCGCGCAGGTGGCCGCGGCGCGCACCGCCATCGGCTGCGCTGTGTCCGCCGCCAGCTGCTGCGCGAGGGCGACAATGGCCGACTCGAATCCGGCCGGGGGCTCGACGCCGTGACTCCAGGTCGGCTTCGCGTCCGTCACCTCGAGCCCGTCGTCGCACGCGGCCACCGGGTTCGTGGACGTGGATGCGTCGGTGGGTAGCATACGGTCATAGCCGATCCAGAACTTGCCGGAGCGGAGCACCCACAGGGCGCGAAGCGCGAACACACGCGCCTCGACGCTCGCCGACGGGTCGGCCGCGACGCTCATCGACGCGTCCACGACCGTCGAGTCGCGGAAATCGCCAAATGGTCCGACGAGCGCGTTCAACACGGTGGAATCGGTGAGGAAGCGTGTCGAGCGAATGGTCGCGGCGGCGGTCGCTCCGCCCTCGCCCCCACAGCTCAGCAGTCGCGCCGCTGCGATCTGGCGCTGCTCCGCCTTGCCGCTGCCCTCTGAGGCGTGGCCGCCGCTCTGGACAATGGCCTGATCGTACGCGCGCACGAGATTGGCAGCCTGACGGCAGGCGATGGAATCCGCCCGCGCCGTGTCTTGGGCGTGCGCACCGGGTGCGAACGCGAACAGCGGCGCCGCGGCGGCGGCGAGCAGAAGCCGGAAACGGGGCGCGCTCATGCGATCTCCTGCGCGCGGCAACAGGGCGTTGCGGAATGCATCGTCATGGCAGTCGCGGTATGCAGTCGGACGTCTCGACCGGATACTGCTGATCAACGGCCGTACTGACGGTTGTGAGCCACGCCGTGTGGTACGCGGCGCCGGCAGCGGAGGCGCTGGCCGCGTTCAAGACGTCGATGGTTCCCGGCTGAGTGAGCGTCGAGACATCGAAGACGGCGAGGGCCGCCTCGAGGGTTGCCTGCACACCGGGTGACGTATCTCAAGCTCGTCCGAGCGTAAGGCGTTATATCCGCCGGTGGCAATAGAGCCCTCAATAGACTGTTTCGCGAATCAGGGTACACAGCATCATGCCGCACGAGGATGTAGAAGAGCGGTGGACCCGGCCATGCGTCCAGCCTGATCCTGCTAGATGAGCGCCGCCGCGCGGCCGGAGCCACCGCACGAGAAGCACGTGATGAGACCACTGCTCATGCACGCCGAGCAGGTCCTGAGCTGCGCGACGCCGTTGGCCGTGGTCGGCTGGTCGTACCAGCTCCCGCGCCCGTTGCAGGTGGAGCAGCGCACGCGTCCCGAACCGCCGCAGGCCATGCACGTCTGTGGAGCAGCGGCCGGATTGTACCCGCCCGAAGCCGGCATCCGGCCCCCGCCCTGCGGCGCGTAACCGGCAGCGCCCCCGGGCGCGACCTTGAAGAACTTGAGAACGAACCACGCGACCGGATTCATCCCGCAGGCATTGCCCAGGGCAAGGAACCATCCGACCACGGTCCATCCCAGGAAGAAGTCCAGGGAGAAGATCAGCGGGAGCGATCCAATCACCAGCTTTCCGGCCCGCTTCCGGTACCAGGCGATCCAGAACGGGATGAGGTACAGCACCACCTTGAACGCCGGCATCTGCGCCTCCGCGTCGGCACGTTGTTGAATGTGGGAACCTCCGTACGTCCCGCCCAACGCTGATAGATGAGTGCCTGACCGCGGCCGCTTCCGCCGCATGAAAAGCGCGGAATCGTTCCGCTGCTCAGGCGGGCCGGGCAGGTCCTCAGCTGCACGACTCCGTTTGCCGTCGTCGGCGGGTCGTACCAACTCCCGCGCCCGCCGCAGCTCGCGCACATGGTCCGTCCGGAGCCACCGCATGACCCGCACGGCGGCGCGGCGGCGGCTGGCCCGTACCCTCCCGGCCCGGGCATCGGCCCTGCGCCCTGCGGCGCATAGCCCGGCGCTCCTCCGGGAGGAACCTTCACGAACTTCAGGATGAGCCACCCGATCGGGTTCAGGCCGAAGACCATGGTCACCGCCAGGATCCACGCAACCACGGTCCATCCCATGAACAGATTCAGGGAGAAGATCAGCGGGAGCGATCCAATCACCGGCTTTCCGGTCCGCTTCCGGTACAGGGCGATCCAGAACGGGATGAGGTACGGCAGCCAGAACGTGAAGAGATACACGGGCGCCTCCCGGAAAACGCGATGCTAGGCGATCGCCCCGCAAAAATAAAATTAAGAATTCGTAAAGACCATGGCGCAGGCGATTCCCTCGTCCTGGCCGCGCCCCGAATCCCAGCCCCTCGCGGTCAGAGCGAGGGGCGGGGCGGGACGGCGGCGCACACGATCGTGACGGACGCCGGGGTCAGACCGGGGGATGTCGACTCCACGGCCCCCCTCCCTGAAAGTTGGACCAGGGCGACTGACGGAATGACGGCGAAATTGGGCTAATTCACCGGGTCGGAGCCGAGCTCTGGAGGAAGCCGATCGATGCGGAAGATCCGATTCACCGACGCCGAGATCGTGACCGCCCGTCGTGTAGCCAGATCCGTGACAAGGGGCATGGTCACGGACGTATACTCGTGATGAAGGCGAACTACACGACCTGCTGCCATTTCCCCTATGAAGATCACGCCGATCACGTCATCACCACTCTGTGCCGTGCGTGGTTCGAGGGGAATTTCGGTTCGTCTATAGACGATTTGAAGAATCGGAAAGGACCGGATGCCGATCGGCCGCACCGGGTGACGTATCGGAAGTTGGTGAGGGGGTAGCCGCTTCTCGCAAGCTGAGCCGCTGGTCGGCGTCCGCGCGGGGGCCAGATGCCGGACGCGGCTGCCATGAGATGACAGCCGCGTCCGGTCGACCGGCAAGGACTCCGCCGAATCAGGGCACGATGCTGCGCGTGGCGGCGACGTCGGCCTGCAGACGCGCGACCCCCTCGCCGGCATCCTTGATGTAGCCGTTGGCCACCTGCACCATCGCCGGCGTCGGCGCCACGTACGCCTGCTCCACCTGGTTCGTGATGGCACTCAGCCACGACCGCAGCCGGGGGGGATACACCAGTGCGCCCTCGCCCGACTGGATCTTGAGATCCACCAGATCGTTGATGTCACGATTCAGCTTGCCCAGCGGCGTTTGGGCATGATCGTCCAACGCGCTCCCATTGGCGGCTGTCTTCTGGAGTGAGTCGCGGGTGTTAATGGCCAGGTTCAGCGTGGTATCGAGCCGGGCGACGGCGCCGTGGATCCGCATCAGCAACGCGAATCGCTGCTGCAATTGCGCCTCCGTGGTCTGGAGTCGCGGATCCAGTTTGATCACGAATGGCTGCGTCTGCTTGTCGTCGCCATAGGTCAGGGTCACGTGGTACGCACCCGGTACGACTTCCGGACCGATGGGCGGGCTCGCCGAGAAGCCGGAATTGAAGATGCCCTTCACGTCCACCGCGCTCGGGTATCTGAGATCCCACTGGAAGCGGTTCATGCCGGGCCCGACGGAGGTCAGCCGCTCTTCCTGCTGCTCGCGCGCGACCGATTGGTTGCGGGCCGGTGGGCCCGCGCTGGCGTTCGTCTTCCAGTGCAGCGTCAAGCGCCGGATCAGCTTGCCACTCTCGGTGGAGAAGTCGAGCGTCACCGGCGTGCTGCCGTCGTAGTCCGCCGGCAGGTGGAAGAACACCGTAACGCCGGGCGCCAGGTTCGCGCCGCCCGCGCCGCCTCCCCCGAACCCGCCCCCACGGCGCGTCACCAGCCAGGCCTGCTGCGGCTTGAACAGGTACGGGGACTGGCTCGTCACCCGGGCAACTCCCAGCTGTTCGAGGAACTGCAGGTCGTCCATCACGTAGAACCCGCGGCCGAACGTAGCGAGCACGACCGCGTGCTGCTCGGGTTGGACCTCGATGTCGTTCACGCGCACCGCCGGCAGGTTGAGACTCAGCGGCTGCCACAGCTTGCCGCCATCGAGACTGAAATACGCCGTCGCGCTCGTCCCGGCGAACAGCAGATTGGGCTGGTTCGGGTCCTGCCGCACGCTCTCGACGTACTCGCCCTGCGACAGCCCGGTGGTGATCTCCGTCCAGTGCTTGCCGTAGTCGGTGGTCTTGTACACGTACGGGTGGAAGTCGTCCCAGTCATATCGACTCGCTGACAGGTATGCCGTGCCCGCGTCGATGTGCGACGGCTCGATGCAGGTGATCGTGGACCACTCCGGCAGCGTCGGCGGGCGCACCTGAGTCCAGTGCCCGCCTCCATTGGTGGTCACGT
>DATLUQ010000017.1 GCA_035533015.1 Gemmatimonadaceae bacterium
CACCTACTTCGCCGGTCAGAACCCCATCGGGCAGCGCATCAACATCGCGGGGTTCGACGTGCAGGCCGAGATCGTGGGCGTGGTGGGCCACATCAAGCAGTGGCGCCTGGACGCCGACCCCAAGTCGGCGGTGGAGGCGCAGATCTACTACCCGTTCATGCAGCTTCCGGAAAAGCTCATGCCGCTGGCGGCCGACGCCGTGGCCGTGGTGTTGCGCACCGACGGCGATCCCGCCGCCGTGATGGCTGCCGTGAGGCGCACCGTAAACGACGTCGAACCCGGCGACGTGATCTACGGCGTGGAGACGATGGCCGACGTGGTGGCCAGTTCGTATTCCGCACGGCAACTCTCGATGATCCTGCTCAGCGTGTTCGCGGGGCTGGCGTTGATCCTGGCCTGCGTCGGCATCTTCGGCGTGGTTTCGTACCTCGTGGGCCAGCGCACACACGAAATCGGCGTGCGCGTGGCTCTCGGGGCACAACGCACCCAGGTCATGCGCCTCATACTCGGCCAGGGGGCGCGCATGGCGCTCACCGGCGCCGCGGTTGGAGCGCTGGCCGCCCTTGGCCTCACGCGACTCGTGGCCACGCAACTCTTCGGCGTAACGGCCCACGATCCCGTCACGTTCGTAGCGGTGGCCGGACTGCTCCTGCTGGTAACCGTCGCCGCCTGCTATTCTCCGGCCCGCCGCGCCATGGGCATCGATCCCATCGTCGCGCTCAGGCACGAGTAGGTAGAGCAGTCCACCAACACGAAGTTCATGAGCAGCGCCGAGATTCTGGTGTTCGGTGCGACCGGCTACGAGACGGCGGTGCGCGGCAGCAATGGCTTCGTGTGTTTTGTGGGGAGGTCGTGGGCGCAGGAGTTCGGCGCCCCCGAATTCTGGAACCCCAAGATCCGCACGCCGCAATGCTGGAATGCGGCGGCGGTGAGCCGCTTTGGCGGGGGTCGACAAGCCTATCGCGTGTTGGACGGACTCCGCGACTTCAAGGCTTCCCGAACAGCCGTTGCCGCGATGATCAGATCGTCAACCAATCGTTGATCCACATCGACTACGCCTTCGTATTCGGCCTGATTTCGCATACCGTGACACTTGGCCAGGATCCGCCACACGGCCGCGGGCACGCCGAGCGTATGCGCCAGCGTTTGAAACACGATATAACGATTTTCCGAACGATATCCCGCCAGTCTAAGCGCTGCAAGCGAGAGGGCGTGTGCGGCGTTGTATGCGAGGTCGAAACGGCTGTCGAGAGACAGCCCCTCATTCGTAGCGTCGGTCAGGCGCGCCTCGCCCGACCTCCGCAGGCCCGTGACCTCCTCGGGGGACGTCGGCTCGCGCTTGAGTTGCCCGACGCGAACCAGATTCTCCAACTCAGCTGAGATCACTCTCGCTGCCGATCACGAAGAGGTGCGGCGCTTCGGCCACTCGCGCCACGAACGAACCCTTGCTCGACCGCTTGGCTCGCCAATGCTTGACGGACATCAACGTAGGGTTCACCGCCCGCCCGAGAATGGACTCTGCCGGCGCCACGGCATCGAATGCTTCGTCGTGGCGCATCGAGTCCGACAGGATGAGCAGGTCGATGTCACTCCCGGCGCGGTCGCTCCCCTTTGCCACGGAGCCATAGACCAGCGCCGCCCGGATTCGGGAAGCGTGAGGAGCCAACGCCAGCCGGAGCGGCTCGACGAGGCCCACAGTTTTCACCACCAGTCCGTGCAATTCATGGTACACCGGTGAGTCGGCGTTGGCCTGGTAGTGCTTCTGGTTGCCGACTCGGGTCACCGTCACCAAACCGGCCTCGGCAAGCCGAGCAAGCTGCCGGTGAACCGCGCCCGTCCCGCCTTCAACGAGCCGGATAAGTTCGGCGCTCTGAAACCGTCGGTCGGGCTGCCCAAAGACGAGCGCGAGCACGCGCGCCTGCACCGGCGTGAAGAGCGCCGCGGCGAGTCCCGATGATCGCGCCTGCCCCGTCGTTCCCATATTGGGTATAATTATACCCAAACTGGGTACGACGCAAGAGTCAGACTGACGTTCCATGGACCCAACATGGGGCGGAGCCCCACAAAGCTCGGCACCACTATCGCGATGGGCGATGCAAATCGCTTCATCCCGCGCGATGTTCGCACCTACCCCCCTTGAAGTAGGCCCTGGTGAGCTGGACCAAGAAGTCGCGTGCGTCCAACCGGCCGTTCAGGATGCAGGCGCGCTCGCCGGCATCCCCTCCGCCACCACCCAGCACGCCCCTGCCAGCGCGAAGGTGAGCAGGAACTCCACCCAGTTGGACTGCATCGCCGGATTGGTGACCACCGCCGGTACCCAGACGAGCACCGTGAACACGCTCAGCAGCGCGGCTTCCAACGCCGCCGACCAACGCGGATAGATGGAGAACAGCGCGCCCAGGCCGGCCGCGACCTGCGCGGCGCCCGTGAGATCGGCCCACGCGGTGCGATACGGAAGCCAATGCGGCACCAACGACACCGTGCGAGCGGCAAACTCGAAGAAGTGCGAGAGTCCGAATGTGGTCACGGAGTACCCCAACAGGATCCGCGCGATCGTCGCTCCGTGCTCCGCCGTGATCGTCTGCAGTCTGGAACCCGGCTTCAAGCCGGCGAAGCGGACAAAGAGCACCAACGCTCCGGCGGCCAGCGCCGCCACTTCACCCACGGCAAACCAGGTGATCTCCCTGAGCGGATCCGCGGCCACCACCGGCAGCCGCGTGAGCGTCCAGAGCAGCAGAAAGGGAAGCAGGATGCGCGTCGATATGCCGGCGGTGCGTTGGAGCAACAGGCCGGTCCCGGTCGCGAGCATGAGGATGCCCGACGTCACGCCCACCGGCCGGAGCACGGGGACCCACGCAGGGGGCGGGGGCATGAATACGAGTATCGAATACCCGTATACCAGCACCATCACGCCCACGCTCATGATGCCGAGTGCGAAGAGAATCCGGACGACGTGCTGGCTTCGGTTCACGGGGCGTGTCCTCCGCGGCGGTCGGCAGATATCGTATCGGCGGCAGGCGGGCGCCGCAAGCGAGGCGCCCGCCGGCCCCTGAAGCGCTTACCTGCCGATCTCGAGGATCGTGAACGACCCCGGGATCGGCCGGCCCATGCGGCCATAGAAGCCGCCCCTGCCGCCGCGCCCGCGGCCCGTATCACTGCCCGGCGGTGGCGGCGGCGGGGCCGGCCCACGCTCGAAGCTCATCGTGAAGATGTGATTGCTGGTGGGGTCGAGCGTGATGGTGCGCGCCCCGTTCATCGTGGGCAGCGTCTGCTCCAGCGTGAAGCTCGTGGGGCTGTTCTCCTTCACCACCGCCAGGTAGCCGTTGCCCAGCGTGGCGAACGCTTCCTGCGTGGCCGGGTTGAACACCGCGCCGTCGGACCCGCCGGGCAGCGGAATCCGGTCCAGGATCTTTCCGTCCCTGGCGCTGAGCACGACCATCACCGCCTTGGGTGGCTCGCCCTGCACCATGGGGCCGGAGGCGGCGCACGCCGCGAACAGCACATCGTGCTCGGCGTCGAGCGCGAGTCCGTTGCAGCGACCGGGGCCGCCCAGCGGGTAGTGCTTCACCGTCTTCATCGTGTTGACGTTCGCCACCGCCACGCTGCCGTTGGCGTCCTGCATGATGTCGTACAGCGTGCCCTTGCCGTCGGCGATGCCCTCTTCGGGAGTGCCGCCCAGGTCGATCGTGCCGACCACGTCGCCCGTCTTGGCGTCGATGACGGTGGCGTTGTGCGTGGGGTGGCTGAAGATGTAGACGCGCGCCTTGTACGAATCGAACATGATGCCGTCGGAGCGGGCGTCGCCGACGTCGATCTCCTTGAGCACCTTGAGCGTTTTAGTATCGAACATCGTGACCTTGGGCCCGCTCACGAACCCGTGACCGGACTTGGGGTCCACCGCCACGCCGTGCCCGCCCACGTTGGGGATCTCGCCCACCGGCGCCAGCGTGCGGAGGTTGTAGACCATGACGCGCTCGGCGGCCGCGGGCTGGGCAGGCGTCGAGTCGGTGGCGGCCACGGCTTCCGAGGCGCCGCGGGGGATGTACAGGCGGCCGTCGGGGCCGGCGTAGATGTAGTCCCAGCCGCCCTCGCCGCCCACGCGGGCGCGCTGGAGCACCTTGTACGGGCCACCGGAGGCGGGCTGTTGGGCAATGAGCGGCGTGGCTGGCACAAGCAGCGCCGCGGCGAGGGCGGAGGCGAAGGCAAGGTGGCGCATGAGGAGGCCTGTCTCTCTTATAGATGGTGGCGGGGGGTGGCCGGGGATACTGAACATACCGGCGGGACCTTACACTCACATTACGCCGGCTGGGGGCAGAACGTGGCGGGCCGGGATCGCGACGACCACCAACGAGAACGCCCGCCGCAAGAAGCGGCGGGCGTTCACGGCTGAAACACGTGCTTGGCAGGCACACCCTAGGCTAGTCCCCGCTCGGCGCCGAGTCAAGATCAGAGTATGGCCGTGCCCGGAGCGGGATTCGAACCCGCACGCCCACTCGGGCATGTGCCTGCCAAGCACATGTGTCTACCAATTCCACCATCCGGGCACGTGCACGAAGATGGTGGAACCGGCCGACCGCTCAACAAGCCTCTCCTCGCTACCTCATCAAGACTCTACGCGAGCGAGGCTGCCCGAGCGTCATCGAAACTCCGCGAAGGAAAGCGCACCGTTCTGCAGCCGAGGCGGGATGGTGTGAATCCGGCAGCCTGGCATCCAAACGGCAGGTTACGGGACATGGAGCCTGGCTCTAATCAGCATGTCGGTCAGCGGCAATCCGATCGCGCCGGCGACCGGCAACACGTACGCAGTCAGGAACCGGCGCAACGTGCCGGCGTCGAAGGGCCAGACCGGGAGGGAGTCGATCATGGTTCCGAGCTTCTGGAGCCGGTCGATCAATTCCTCGTCCTGCTTGGAGATCACACCGCCGGCGAGATTTCCTTCCACCTTCGAGAGCTCCAGGCGCAGTCGCTCCGCGACCGGCCTGAGCAGCCGCCGCTTGGCGTCGAGCATGCCGCCTCTGAACGGTAGCAAGGGACCGAGGAAGACCAGAGGTCCGAGGATGAGATAGGCCGCGGCGCCAAGCGCGACCAGGAATTGCATCAATCCGAGGTCACCGAGGTAGGTCTGCGTGACGTACGCCAGGAAGATCAGATTAATCCCGAACACGGTCAGGACATACTGATTTCGCAAGCCGAGGTCCCCCATCGGGCGGAGCCCCCCGCAGGCGTCCGGGTGCAGGGGCAGCATGTCCACATCCGACTTCTTGACCATGCCCCTGAGGAAGGCCACAAAGCCCGCGCTGCGGAAGATGTAGATCGTGACCAAGGCGTACAGGACCACGACAACGGCCAGCATGTAATATCCGGCGGGCTGGATCACTCCGCTGGGCGAGCCCCACGGGGCGAGTTTCGGGTTGCGCATGACGCTGTAGTTTGCCGCGGCGAGCGCAATACCAGCCGCGAGCCCGAGAACCTGACTAAATACATTCAACCTTAGAAACACCTTCTCATACTTGGCCTTGAGCTGTTCCGCAGCACCCTCGTGTGCGCGGATCACCCCATCGTCCTGCGCACGGGAAAGGGCCTCGTCAAGCGCACGTTGGTCCCGCACCGTGAGGACGAGCAGAGTCGGAAGGCTGACCAAGCACATCCACGCGGTATTGGTATCATAGAAAAGCGGGAGGTGCACGGCATCGGTGGGGTGCAGCAATGGAAGGCCCCCGAGCCACGCCGCGATCACGATGGGCACATAGGCCCCGAGCGCGACAACCAGGAAGGCCGTCGCGCCGGTAGAGATGGGACGCCCGTCGGGCCGTCGGCGGATCAACCAGTGAATGAGCGAGCCCCTGGTGGTATCGACCGCAATGCGTTCGGCCTGACCATCACCGGGCTGGAGCGTAGCGACCACTTCTTGAGTGTTCACGGATGCGACTTTGATGTTACAGCCTGTTCAACGCAAGAGCGGGTGCCCGCGCGGGCATGGCGGCACCCCGAAGGGCGACAGGGCCACTTCCCGCCCCTACCCCACCCTCCCAACCGGCAACTTCCTGATCCTCTTGCCCGCGAGCACGAAGATCGCGTTGCACACCGCCTCGTGCACTTGCACGGCGCCGTCGCTCGCCACACTCACCTTGGCCACCTCGGCCACGTACCTCTGGAACGACAGGTGCACCTCGATGCCGCGGGCGCGTCCCGCCGGGAGCGCCGTGCCCCACCCGGCTCTTTCGGCGGCTAGGTTGAGCACGCGCAGGTGACGCGGCGAATCGGTGAGCAGGTCGCGGCGGAAGTGGTACGGATCTTTCCTGCTTTCGTGCGCGAGTTCGTCGATGAACGTCTCCACCGCGAAGGCGTTGTACGAGTTGTTCACCGAGCGCCAGAAACCCACGGGGATCCCCGTGTCCACCACCTTGCACTCGACGAGCACGTTGGGAATGGCGTACGGCATGGCCATCGCGCCCTCGACGAGTTCGGGATCGAGGCCGTTCTTCACCGAACCGGGGAACAGGTGCTCCATCGAACTCGGCGCGGCCACGAGGTGCGTCCAGAGCGTCGGCGCGCCCTTGGCGTCCAGCCCGGCGCCCATCTTGTGGCACGACGCGCAGCGGTAGAAATCGTGTTGCATGTCGTCTTCGCGCGAGTAGATGACCTTCACCGGCGCCTTGATCGCCTTTGACGCTTCAAGCGCGTCGGTGACGAAGTCCAGTTCGATGCGCCCATTCAGCAGGAGATGGCGCTCCCTTGCATGTGCACCAGATCGCCTGCAAACGCGAAACGCCCGCACGCCGTTTCGAGCATGCATCTGCCACCGGTTGCGAAGAGAATCCGGACGATCTGCTGGATTCGGTTCACGACACGTGTCCTCTACTCCTCCGCCCGCAGCGCGACCACCGCGTCCACGCGCGCCGTGGCCCGCGCCGGAACCACCGTCGCCAACAGGCCCACCCCGAGCATCGCGGCAGCCACCGCCGCGAGCGTCATGCCGTCGGTCGGACTCACACCGTACAGCAGCGTACCGAGCAGATGGTTCGTGGCGTACGCGCCGGCCAGCCCGAGCGCGATACCCGCCGCGGCGATCGTGAGCCCGCGCCGCAGCATCATCGCCGTGAGATTGGCCGCCGTGGCGCCGAGCGCCATCCGCACGCCGATCTCGCGCGTCCGCTGCCGCACCATCGCCGCCATCGTCCCGAACAAACCGATCGCGCACAGGGCCACGGCCGCCGTCGCGAACACCGTGAGCAGAAACGTGTTCAGACGCGGCTCGGCCAACGGTTCATTCAAGTAGGCATCGAATGGGGACGCGCTGGCCAACCCCACACCGGGCACCAACCGTGCGATCTCGCGCCGGAGCGCGGGGACCACCTCCGCGGGTGGTCCGCTGGTACGCACCACGAGCATCGTCGGTGCCGCAGCAAAGAACGACTGCCGCAGCGGGAAGTAGACGTTCGGCACCGCCTCGCGCAGCGCGTGGTACCGTGTGTCCGGCACGACACCCACCACCGTCGCACCGTGCGTCCAGTCCCCTCCCATCGCGAGCCGCTTCCCGATCGCGTCGTCATTGGGCCAGTAGTATGCCGCGACCGACCGGCTGATCACCGCGACGGTCGGCGCGCCGGCGCGATCGTCGACGGTGAACCCGCGTCCCCGCAGCACCGGCAGCCCCATGGCCGCGAAGTAGTCGGCGCCCACGAGTTCGATGTTGACGATCGGGTTCGCACTGCCCTGCTCCGCCGACTGTCCCTCGGCGGCGGGTATTCCGCTCCACGCGGCGGATCCCGAGTACGGCGCGGCGACCACGGGCGACACACCGAGCACCCCCGGAATCGCTCGCAGCTCGGGGGTGAGCGCCTCCAGCATCGCGTTGGTCTTGGCCGGACTGTCGAACTCGTTGGCCGGCATCGCCAACTCGGCTACCAGCAGGTGGGACGACGCGAAGCCCAGCGGCGCGCGTTCGAGATTCGCCAGGCTCCGGGCGATCAGCGCGGCCGCCGACAACACCACCATCGCGAGCGCGACCTGCGCCGCCACCAACGCCCCCGCCGCCAACCGGCTGCGCCGTGAACCGGTTTGCCGGGTGCCCGACCGCAGCGCGTCCTGCAGATCCACACGCGACGTGATCACGGCCGGCCCGAGCCCGAACACGAGCACCGCGAGCGTCGTGATCACGACCGCGCCGGCGAGCGCCGCTCCGTTCATTCCGATCTCGTCCAGACGCGGAGTGCCGGCCGGCGCGAACGCGACGAACAGATGCACAGCGCCCGCGGCCACGGCCACACCGAGCACCCCGCCGGCAGCGGCGAGCAGCGCGTTCTCCGTGAGCAGTTGGGCGACGATCGTCCGTCGGCCGGCACCGAGCGCGAGGCGGACGGCGATCTCGCGCACGCGTCCGAGCCCCCGCACGAGCAGCAGGTTGGAGACGTTCACGCAGGTGATGAGCAGCAGCAGCGCGGCCGCGATGGCGAACACGATCAGCGCCGGTTTCGTGTTGCCGAGCACGAGGTCCGGCAGGGTGTGGACGACGCCGCGCAGGTCGTGCTCAGCGACGGACGCTTGCGG
>DATLUQ010000018.1 GCA_035533015.1 Gemmatimonadaceae bacterium
TCGTCGGGGCGCACGTCGCTGAGCGCGCCCCCCAGGTTGCCGATGGGGGTGCGAACGCCGTCGACCAGAAACGCGTCGGTCATGCGGAAGTGTCCGGGGAAAAGTGATCCTGCCGCGTGCGGTAGACCGTGCCGCGGAAGATGGCCACCGTGATGCCGGCCTCGTTACGCACCGTCACCAGGTAGAATGCGATGCGATTCGCGGCACTCAGTTCCTCCGCCGCCGCGGTGAGCACGTTGCCGGGGTGAGCCGCCACCGGGTAGCCGATGCTGTTCTCGATGCTCACCGTCACGCGACCGTTCGTGTTGGAAGCGAAGGCGAGCGCGCTGTCGGCCAGCGAGTATACGATGCCCCCATGGGCGAGGCCGAACCCGTTGACCATCTCGTCGCGCACCATCATGCGCACCGTGCACCGGCCGGGGGCGAGTGCCACCAACTCCACTCCCAACCACCGGCTGAACGCGTCGCGCTCCAGCATGCCATGGACCACCGACTCGGCGAGCGCCTGCCCGCCCGGCGCCGGCGCCGTCACGCGAGGATCCTCCGCGCTTCCTTGGCCAACCGGCGCAGTTGCGGACTCGGCCGGTAACGATCCTCGCCGTACTCCTCCTGGAGCGCCGTGATGCGCTGCAGCACCGCGCGTACGCCCAGCTCGTCGCCCCAGGCGAGTAGGCCCCGCGGATAGTTCACGCCCTTGGTCATGGCGAGTTCGATGTCCGCCGCGTCGGCCACGCGCATGTGCAGCGCGTCCACGGCTTCGTTGATCAGCATGGCGACGATGCGATCCACCACCCGCTTGCCCAGTCCGTGGTCCCGCATCGGCGAAGGCGTTCGCGCGCCCTCACGATAGTCGTAGTACCCGCGATGCGCCTTGCGGCCCAGCAGCCCCGCCTCGACCAGGCGTCGCTGGGTGAGCGCCGGCCGGTAGCGCGGATCGTAGTACATCGCCTCGAATACGGAGCAGGTCACGGCGTAGTTCACGTCGTTGCCGATGAAGTCCATCAGCTCGAACGGCCCCATCTTGAAGCCGCCGATGTCGCGCATCGCCCAATCGATCGTGGCGTAGTCCGCGATCCCCTCCTCCGCGATCCGCAGCGCTTCGCCATAGAATGGACGGGCGATGCGATTGACGATGAACCCCGGCGTGTCCGACGCGACGACCGTGGTCTTGCCCCAGCCGTCCACGAACGCGCGGGCCGCGCTCACCACGCCGGCGTCGGTCGTGATCGCGCCCACGATCTCGACCAGCGGCATGACCGGCGCGGGATTGAAGAAGTGGATGCCCACGACGCGGCCCGGATGCTTGCACGCCGCGCCGATGGCGGCCACGGACAGCGACGACGTGTTGGTGGCGAGCACGGCGTCCGCCGGGAGAACGCGATCGAGCGCCGTGAACACCGCCTTCTTGAGGGTGAGTTCCTCGAGGACGGCCTCGATCACCAGCCCGCACCCGGCGAACGACGCCCACTGGGTTTCGCCAACGCCGGCCACGTAGGTGATGCGGCCCTTGGCGTCCCTGGCGTCCGCGGCGGTGAGCTTCCCCTTCTCGACCTGGCGGTCGAGCGCCTGGCCAATGCTCGCCTTCGCCCGATCGAGGGACGCGGCGTCGGCGTCGGAGAGCATCACACGGTGGCCGTGCACCGCCGCTACCTGCGCGATTCCCGATCCCATGGAGCCGGCGCCGACCACGCCGACCATGGTATCCGCGGCGAGAGGCATCACTGCCCCTTGAATTGGGGTTTGCGCTTTTCCAGAAAGGCGCGCACGCCTTCCTGGTAGTCCTTCGTCTTGCCGGCTTCGCGCTGCAGCTCCTCCTCGAACTCGAGTTGCGCGTCGAGGTCGCTGCTCAGCGAGCGATTGAGCGCGCGCTTGGTGAGGCCGAACCCGCGCGTCGCCTGTGAGGCAAGCGACCGCGCGAGGGAGTGCGCGGTCTCTTCGAGCACGGAATGCGGGACCACGTCGTGCACGATACCGAGCTCCTTGGCCCTGGCCGCCGTGATCCGTTCGCCGAGCATCATCATCGCCGTGGCGCGGTGCAGGCCCACCAGGCGCGGCAAGAAGAACGTCCCGCCGGTATCTGGGATGAGGCCGATCTTGGCGAAACTCTGGATGAACGTGGCGTCCTCGGCGGCGATCAGAATGTCGCAGGCCAGCGCGAGGTTGGCGCCGGCGCCGGCAGCCACGCCATTCACGGCGCAGATCACCGGTTTCTCGATGCCGCGGATGAGACGGACGATCGGGTTGTAGCCGTCGTGTACGATGTCGCCGAGGTCGGGCAGCGGGCCGGTGGCGGGCACCGCCTCGCTGAGATCCTGGCCGGCGCAGAAGGCTCTGCCATTGCCCGTGAGCAATACAGCCCGCACGGCGGGATCCTTGGCCACCGCGCCCAGCGTGAGTTGCAGCTCCAACGCCATGGCCCGGTTGACCGCGTTCAGCACGTCGGGGCGATCGAGCGTGATCGTGGCCACCCCTTCGGTGAGCGCGCAGGTGATGTACTGGTAGGCCATCCGCATCCTCGTGACTGTGGGGGTCCGTCAGCGCCGCTAAAGATACCCGATCCCGACGGGATTGCGCACCCGGCTCTCCCCTTCCGGGCGCCGAATGGTCAGATTTGGCGGGAGAAGACGCCGGCGCGTTGCGCCCGTCCGGATCAGCGTGACTCGTCAACGCTCGAGGATCGATGCCCACGAAGTCGTCGTCCAATTCCGCTGCCCGCTCCCGCCCCGGTTCCGGCGCTGCCACGGCCGCCGATGCGGCGTTCGACTGGCACAAGATCGCGTATGACACCCTCGTGTCGCGCGCGCTGGACGACGTCGAGGAGACGACGAACAAACATCGCTCGTCGGTGCCCAAGGATCATCTGGTGCTCTACCAGTTTTCGGCGCGCGGACACGACATGGCGCAGGCCATCCTCGGGTCGCTGCTCACCGGCCGGCGCGACGCGGCGGGGGCATACTACCGGTCGCGGCCGCTGCTGCTTTCGCTCGGCCTCAGCATCGAGGACGCGCTGGCCAGTCCGCTCGGCCGTTCGGGCGGATTCAGCGATGGCCGCGACATCGGCGTGGTGTGCAACCTGCCCAAGCGCGACGGGGCGATCGTGCTGCCGATGTCTGGCGACGTGGGCTCCCAGTACACGCCGTCGGCGGGTTGGGCCCAGGCCATCACGTACTACCGTGACACGCTCGAGGACAAGACGTACGCGGGGTGCATGAGCGTGGCGCTGGGCGGCGAAGGGTCGGTGGCCACCAACGGGTTCTGGTCGGCGCTCACCATGGCCACGACGCTCAAGCTGCCGATGCTCTTCTATATAGAAGACAACGGGCTGGGCATCTCGGTGCGCGGAGAGTTGCAGACGCCCGCCGGCGACATTGCGCGGAACCTGGCAGGGTTCAGCAATCTGCTCACCCGCGACGGCGATGGCACCGATCCTGAGCAGGCATCGCGGTTGCTGCGAGAAGTCGTGGACCACGTGCGCGCGGGCAATGGTCCGGCGCTCATCCGACTTACCGTGCCGCGGCTGTGCAGTCACTCGGGACCCGACAATCAGAAGGGGTACCGGAGCGACGCCGAGATCGCCGAAGACGAGAAGCGCGATCCGCTCCCGAAACTGCGCCGTTACCTCGTACCGGCATTCATGTCGGAGAAGGAGTGGGCATCGCTGGAAGCCAGGGTGGCGCGCGATGTGGACGCGGCACTCACGGCGGCGCGGGCGCGCCCGGCACCCGAAGCGGCGACGGTCAAGCGGTTCATCTATGCAGAGCCGCGCGCCGAGGGCGACGCCGAGACGATTGGCGGGTTGTCCGACGTGGAACTCTCGGCGCTGGGGGGCAGCGAGACTCCCGCTGAGGACGGTGAAATGATGCGGCTCGCCGAGGCCGTGCGCCGCACGTTGAAGGTCGAACTGGCGCGCAATCCCAAGGTCCTCGTGTTCGGAGAGGACGTGGGGGTCAAGGGGGGCGTCCATCTCGTAACCGAGGGTCTGCAGAAGGCATTCGGCGCCGACCGGGTGTTCGACACGAGTCTGTCGGAAGAGGGGATCATCGGCCGCGCCGTGGGCATGGCGATCGCGGGACTGATGCCGGTGGCCGAGATCCAATTTCGCAAATACGCCGATCCGGCCACCGAGCAGCTCAACAACTGCGGCACCTTGCGGTGGCGCACGGCCAACCAGTTCGCGGCGCCGATCGTGGTGCGCATGCCCGGCGGATTCGGCAAGGACGTGGGCGATCCGTGGCACAGTCTGAGCGACGAGGTGCGGTTCGCGCACGCCATCGGGTGGCAGCTGGCCATGCCATCGAACTCGGCCGACGCGGTGGGGCTGTTGCGCTCGGCCATGCGGGGGCGAAACCCGAGTATTTTCTTCGAGCATCGGTCGTTGCTCATGACGAGCGATGGCAGTGCGCACTATCCGGGCGACGACTACGTGATCCCGTTCGGGCAGGCGAAGCGGGTGCGCGAGGGGGACCGGATCACGGTCGTGAGCTGGGGCGCGATGGTGTTGCGGTGCATCGAGGCCGTGGACCGGTTGGGTGCCGGAGCCGGTGTCGATCTATAC
Source organism: Gemmatimonadaceae bacterium (assembly GCA_035533015.1). Lineage (NCBI taxonomy): Bacteria > Pseudomonadati > Gemmatimonadota > Gemmatimonadia > Gemmatimonadales > Gemmatimonadaceae > Gemmatimonadaceae bacterium. The sequence goes on from DATLUQ010000018.1 coordinate 4,556, forward strand.
GACTTGCGGACTGTGGCGCCGTGGGACCGCGCCGCCATATTGGAATCCGTGACACGGACCGGACGGTGTCTGATCGTGCACGAAGACACGATCACGGCGGGGTTCGGCGCCGAGATCGCGGCGACGGTGGCGCGTGAGGCGTTCTGGTATCTGGATGCGCCGGTGGACCGGCTGGCCGTCGAGGACGTGCCGATGCCGTATCATCCGGTGCTGCTGAACGCGGTGCTACCCAGCGTCGATGGGATCGCAGCGCGGATCGAGGGAGTGCTGGCCATCTAGTCCGGCCGCGCATCGGTATAGCTGCAACAGCAACTCAGAACGGCTTGAACTCGTCGAACGGCTGCCGGCACGCGTTGCAGAAATGGATCGCCTTGCAGGCCGTGGAGCCGAACTCGCTCCGGCGCTCGGTGTTCTCCGACCCACAGTACGGACACGCTACCGGTTTCGGACGCCGTGCGAGCGTGATCAGCCCCCCCTGCTCGGCCGGCGCCGGAGGTGCGATGCCGAACCGGCGGAGCTTCTCCTTCGCCTCGGCCGGAATCCAGTCACTCGTCCACGCGGGGGCGTACACCGTCTCGAACTCCACCGCGGTGATGCCGTGGCCCGCGAGCGCTCCGCGCATGTCCGCTTCCATGGTGTGCATGGCGGGACAGCCTGAATAGGTGGGCGTGATGGTGATCTTCACCCCGTCGCGCACGTCCACGTCGCGGATGATCCCGAGCTCGACCACGCTGAGCACCGGCACTTCGGGGTCCATCACCGTGCCGATGATGCGCAGGACGTCGTCGCGATCCGGGCGCGCGGCGTTCACCAGCTGGCACCGGGATGCGAGCGGGCAATGATCTGCATCTCGGCGAGCATGTGGCCGAGGTGTTCGCTGTGCCGGCCGCGGCGGCCCCCGGTGGCCATCGGCACGTCGCCGGGGAGCGTGAGCGTGGCGCGCTTCACCACGTCGGCCACGAGGTCGTGCCACCGCGCTTGGATGGCACCGCGGTCCACGGTAATGCCGTTCGCGGCAACGGCGGCGTCCACGGCATCGGACTCGAACAGCTCGCCCGTGAACCGCCACAGTTCATCGAGTGCACGTTGCGCGCGGTCGTGGCTCTCGACGGTTCCATCACCGAGTCGAAGCATCCACTCGCTGCTGTGCCGCAGATGGTAGGTGTCTTCCTTGAGCGACTTGGCGGCGAGAGCGGACAGCTGTTGGTGGCCGCACCTGGCGAGTGCGTCCAGGTAGAGCACGCTGTAGGCATCGAACAGGAACTGCCGCACGATCGTGTGGCCAAAGTCGCCATTCGGCAGCTCGACGAGCAGGGCGTTGCGGAAGTCGCGCTCGTCGCGGAAATAGGCCAGCGCGTCCTCGTCGCGTCCCTTCCCTTCCAGCTGGCCGGCCAGCGCGAGCAAGGCGTTGGCCTGTCCGATGAAGTCGAGCGCAATGTTGGAGAGCGCGATATCCTCTTCGAGGATCGGGCCGTGCCCGCACCATTCGGAGAGCCGGTGGCCGAGCACGAGGCGGTCGTCGGCAATCCGCAGGACGTACTCGAATAGCGGATTGGCGACCGGCGTCTCGCGCGGCGCGGCCACGTTCGCCTCGGTCACAACCCGCGCACTCCGCGCGGCACCTTGTAGAACTGCGGGTGCCGGTACGCCTTGTCGTTGCCCGGATCGAAGAACGGACCCGCGTCGCCGGGCGTGGAGGCCACGATGGCATCCGAGGGGACCACCCAGAGACTTATCGCCTCACCGCGGCGCGCGTACACGTCGCGCCCGTTCTGCAGCGCCTGCTCGGCATCGGCCGCGTGCACGCTGCCCGCGTGTTCGTGGGGCGCCCCCTGCTTGCTCTGGGTGAACACCTCCCAGAGGGGCAACTGGGTGTCGTTGGTTCCGGGCTTGGATTCGTTGGCCATGGGAGCGGGGGCGACGCGGTTACGCGGCTTCGGTGGCGGCGGAAGCGCGGTGCTTGGCGGCGTAGGCGGCGGCGGCTTCGCGCACCCAGCGGCCGTTCTCGTGCGCCGAGCGGCGCGCTTCGAGCCGCTCGCGATTGCACGGGCCGTTGCCCTTGATCACCTCGTAGAACTCGGCCCAGTCGATCTCGCCGATCTCCCAGTCCTTGGTCGCCTCGTTGTACCTGAGATCGGGATCGGGGAGCGTGAGGTCGACGGCCTGCGCCTGCGGCACGGTGAGGTTCACGAAGCGCTGGCGGAGTTCGTCGTTGGTCTTGTGCTTGACCTTCCAGCGCAGCAGCTCGGCCGAGTTGGGCGAGTTCTTGTCGCTGGGGCCGAACATCATGAGCGAGGGCCACCACCAGCGGTTCACGGAATCCTGCACCATCGCCTTCTGTGCCGGCGTGCCGTTGGCGAGCGTGGCGACGATCTCGTAGCCCTGCCGTTTGTGGAAGTTCTCTTCCTTGCAGATACGGATCATCGCTCGGGCGTACGGCCCGTACGACGCCTTGGCGAGGATCGTCTGATTGACGATGGCGGCGCCGTCCACCAGCCAGCCGATCACGCCCATGTCGGCCCAGCTGAGCGTGGGATAGTTGAAGATGCTGGAATACTTGGCGCGGCCGTCGAGCAACTGGTCCAGCAGTTCGGCGCGGTCAACGCCCAGCGTTTCGGTGCCGCAGTAGATGTACAGCCCGTGGCCGGCCTCGTCCTGCACCTTGGCGATGAGCGACATCTTGCGGCGCAGACTCGGGGCGCGGGTGATCCAGTTGCCTTCGGGGAGCATGCCCACCACTTCGGAGTGGGCGTGCTGCGACATCATGCGCGTGAGCTGCTTGCGGTAGCGCTCCGGCATCCAGTCTTTGGGCTCGATGGACTCGCCGGCGTCGATACGCGCCTGGAAGTGAGCGAGCTTGGCCGGATCTTCGGCGGTGGCCTGCGGCTTCTGTTCCATGCGCTGCTCCGGTTCGCGGGCTGGACGTCAAATCTATGGGGCAGCTTGACATTGGACAATCTGAAGGAAAGGCTATCTTCCGTGCCCATGAGGAAACCATCCGGTGCCGTGGGGGCTTCCGGCAACATCGTGCTCCACACCGTACGTGGGGTGGCGACCATCACGTTCGGCCACCCCAAGGGAAATTCGCTGCCCGGGCCGCTGCTCCGGGGGTTGTCCGAGCGGATCGCCGCCGCCGGCGCCGACCCCAAGGCACGTGTGATCGTGCTGCGAAGCGAAGGCACCGGGCCATTCTGCGCGGGCGCGTCATTTGACGAGCTCACGGCGATCGATAACGCCCAGCGCGGAAAGGAGTTTTTCAGCGGCTTCGCCCACGTCATCCTCGCCATGATCCGGGCGCCCAAGTTCATCGTGACGCGGGTGCACGGCAAGGTGGCCGGGGGCGGCGTGGGGCTCGTGGCGGCGTCGGATTTCAGCGTCGCCGCGGCGGGCGCGTCGGCCAAACTGAGCGAGTTGGCGGTCGGGATCGGTCCGTTCGTGGTCGGCCCGGCCATCGAGCGCAAGATCGGGCTGGCGGCCTTCAGCGCGATGGCCGTGGACGCCGACTGGCGCGACGCGGCGTGGTGCGAGCGGCATGGCCTGTACTCGCGCGTCTATGCGGACCCGCCGGCGCTGGATGCCGGCCTCGACACGCTGGTGGCGACTTTAGCAAATTCGAATCCATCGGCGATGGCGCAGCTCAAGCAGGCGTTCTGGGCGGGCACGGAGGAATGGGACCTGCTGCTCACGGAGCGCGCCGAGATGAGCGGGACGCTGGTGCTGTCGGAGTTCACGCGGAACGCGATCGCGAGGTTCAAGGGAAAGTAGGGGATCCGGCGTCGTCCGCGGATCCTACCCCACGTCCCCGTACACCCCCAGCACCGCATCCTCGAACGACTCCTTGAACCCGCCCGCCCGCACTCGCGCCGTGGCCTCGTAGCCGGCCGTGTCCAGCCGCTGGGCCGCCTCGAGCAGCACCTGCACGTCGAACGGCTGCCCTTCGAGGTGCGCCAGATACTCCTCGGCGGCCGTGAGATACCCCATCATGCCGCCGAGTTCGGTGGGGGCGTACACCTTCCCGGCATCGCGAAGGCGATCGGCGTCATGTGCATCGGGCATGACGAGATTCTCCGAACCGCACACCACGCGCACCCGCGGATTGGCGCAGATCGCGGAGACCGCCGTCGACTCCAGCGTGCCGCCCGCCGCGTTCACGACCACGGCATCCATCGGCATCGCGAGAAAGGCGGCCTGGTCCGCCGGTGCCCACGTCTTGACGCCCATGGCCTCCAGCTCCCGGCGCCGGTCGTCCCGCGGCTCCACGACGAGCAGACGCGTTCCATGCTCGCGCAGCCGCGCGATCATGTGGAGCCCGATGTTCCCCGCCCCGATCAACCCGACCGTGGCGCCCGCGAGATCGATGCCGAGGGCGCGGAGCATGCCCTTGAGCAACTGGTAGTTCCCCTCCCCGGTCGGCCCCGACGTGTCCGCAATTACACTTCCTTTATAATGTTGGTTCAGGTAGGCGAGCGACTGCGTCCGGCCGTCGGACATCAGCCCGTGGCCCAGATCCTGCCCCGTCGTGAGGTAGAACCCGCCGCTGGCCTCGACATCCCGGAAGCACGAGACGGCCCAGTCGAGCAGCGCCACGTCGCGCGGCTGCCCCACCCGGGCGTCGGGCGTGGGTTGGAGCACGCACTTGCCGCCGCAGATGCGGCCGATGCTCTTGAGCGTGAGCGGCCCGCCCACCTTGATCACGCGCGACCAGTGGACCTTCTCCTCCATCCCCATGGCGAGACCGATGGCCTCATGGTCGGGCGTGAAGCCGGGCGAACTGACGCGCGACTCGGGGGCGATACGAAAACCGCCCAGCGAGAGCTTCTGGGAGCCCGGCTCGGCGTGCGTCGCGATGCTGAGCGTCCAGCCGTTGGCATCGTCGTGGTACCGGTAGACCCACACGTTGGGGTGCCGGGTCTGCGACAGCTCGGGCACGATGGCCTGGGCTGCCGCAGGCTGCAGAATCGTCTTCTTCATGTCTCGACCGTCAGGGCGGTCAGGAAGTCGGTGGATTGAAGGCCGCGTGCTGGGCGTCGATCCAGCTCTTGTGGTACTCCGGATCCTCGATGGGAAGCGCGGCCTTGGCGACGGTGAGCGGACGGAAGCTGTCCATCATCACCGCCAGTTCGTCGGTGTACTTGGCGCCGATCGAGGCCTCGGCGCGCCCCGGATGCGGCCCGTGCGGGATGCCGTCCGGGTGGTGCGTGATGCTGCCGAACTCGATCCCCTTGCGGCTCATGAACTCGCTCGACGCGTAGTACAGCACCTCGTCGGAATCGACATTGCTGTGGTTGTACGGCGCCGGCACCGAGTTGGGATCGAAGTCGTACGGGCGCGGGCAGAACGAGCAGATCACGAACCCGTCGCCCTCGAAGGTCTGGTGCACCGGCGGCGGCTGGTGCACGCGTCCCACGATGGGCTCGAAGTCCCGGATGTTGAACGCCCACGGGTAGAAGTAGCCGTCCCACCCGACGACGTCGAGCGGATGGTGGTCGATGATGTATTCGTTGAGTCCGTTGTACTGCTTGACCAGGAAGCGGAAGTCGCCCTTCTCGTCATGCGTGCGCAACTCCTCCGGAATGCGGATGTCGCGCTCCGAGTACGGCGCGCCTTCCTTGAGCTGGCCGAACTCGTTGCGGTAGCGCTGGGGCGTGCGCACGTGCCCGCGGCTCTCGAACACCAGCAGTTTGGGCTGCTCCCCCGCGTTCATCTGATACCGGTGCATGATGCCCCGGTGGATGACGAGATAGTCTCCCTCGCCGAACGGCAGATCGCCGAACTGCGTTTCCAGCACGCCACTCCCCTTGGCGACGTAAACCACCTCGTCGCCCTGCGCGTTGCGGTAGTAGTGCTCGTCGCGAACCGTGGGCTCCACGTAGAGCATCGCGATGTCGCGATTGAACAGCAGCGGCGTGCGATCGAGCGTGGGGCTGCCGTGCGGCTTCACCCCCGACGTGCGGAAGTGCCGGTGCTTGAGCGTCCGATCGGGATCCTTCTCGTACGTCATCTCCCGCAGCCGCTTCACCGACTTCACGGTCGTCGGCGGATACACGTGATACAACAGCGCCGACGTGCCGGTGAACCCTTCGTGACCCATCAGCTGTTCGGCGTACAAGCCGCCGTCCGGCTTGCGGAAGACGGTATGCCGCTTTCGCGGAATCTGCCCCAGCGTGTGGTAGAAGGGCATCAGAGGTTTCCGCGCAGCGCCTGTTCGCGCTCGATCGCTTCGAACAGTGCCTTGAAGTTGCCCGCGCCGAAGCTCCTGGCACCCTTGCGCTGGATGATCTCGAAGAACACGGTGGGCCGGTCTTCCACGGGCTTGCTGAAGATCTGGAGCAGATACCCCTCGTCGTCGCGGTCGACGAGGATGCCCAGCTCCTTGAGCGGCGCGATGTCCTCGTCGATGTGGCCCACGCGGTCGAGGACGGTGTCGTAGTACGTGGCGGGCACGCGCAGGAACTCGACGCCGTTCTTGCGCAGTTTGGTCACGGTCTTGACGATGTCGTTGGTCTCGAGCGCGATGTGCTGCACCCCGGCGCCGCGGTAGAACTCCAGGTACTCGTCGATCTGCGACTTCTTGCGCCCCACCGCCGGTTCGTTGAGTGGGAACTTGATGCGGCCGTTGCCGTTCGATACGACTTTCGACATGAGCGCCGAATACTCGGTGCTGATCGCCTTGTCGTCGAACGAGATCAGGTTGTAGAAGCCGAGCACGTCTTCGTAGAACCGGACCCACTGGTTCATGGCGCCGAGTTCGACGTTGCCCACGCAGTGGTCCACGTATTTGAGGCCCACCGGCTTGCCCTGGAACACCGGATCGACGGCCACGAACCCCGGCAGGAACGCTCCCTTGTACTTCCGGCGCTCGACCAGCGAATGGATGGTCTCGCCGTACGTCTGGATGGCCGCGATGACCACCTCGCCGTACTTGTCCTGGATGACTTCGGGCTCGCGGACCGGCACGGCCCCGCGCTTGACCGCCTTGGCGTACGCCGTCCTGGCATTGTTCACCCAGAGCGCCAGATCCTTCACGCCGTCGCCGTGATCGTGGACGTGGCGCGCGATATCGCCCTCGGGCGTGACCGCCGTGGTGAACACGAACCGCACCTTGCCCTGCTGCAGCACGTAGCTGGCCCGGTCCCGCGTTCCCGTCTCCGGCCCCCGATACGCGACCAGTTTGAAGCCGAACGCCGCCCGGTAATAGAGGCTCGCCTGCTTGGCGTTGCCCACATAGAACTCGACGTAGTCGGTGCCATTGATGGGGAACGCATCATGCGCCTGAGCCGGCGCCGGATGGGTTTGAGTGGCCATGGTGAGGACCTCGCAATGGAGATGCGGCAGGGCGATGGGCGGTACGCGTCCAATCTAACGGCCTCGCGCGCCGCCGCGAAACGGGGCATCTTTCCCGGAGCCCGCGCCTTCGCGAAACCCCCACCCGCCGAATCCGTATCTTCCGTGACGATGCCAACGGCAGAACTCGCGACCTTCGCCCGGCTCCTCCAGGGCCAGTACGCGCTCGAACGCGAGATCGGCCGCGGCGGGATGGGGATCGTCTACCTGGGCCGCGACCTCAAGCTGGACCGGCCCGTCGCCATCAAGACGCTTCCACCCCACCTGGCAGCCGATCCGGCCATTCGCGAGCGGTTCCTGCGCGAGGCCCGCACCGCGGCCAAGCTGTCCCACCCGAACATCGTGCCGATCTACCGGGCCGACGAACTGGACGGCCAGGTGTTCTTCGCCATGGGCTACGTGGACGGCCAGTCGGTGGCCGAGGCCCTGCGCGACGCGAAACGCCTGGATCCGCGCGCCGTGCTGCGCCAGATGCGCGACGTGGCGGGCGCGCTCGGGTACGCGAGCGGGCAGGGCGTGGTGCATCGCGACGTGAAGGCCGAAAATATCCTCGTCGAGCGGACGACGGGGCGCGCGATGGTGACCGATTTCGGCATTGCGCGGCTGGCCGAGGCGGCGCCGCTCACGGCCACCGGCCAGGTGCTCGGCACGGTCTATTATATGAGTCCGGAGCAGGTCACGGGCGATCGGCTGGACGGCCGCAGCGATCTCTACTCGCTGGGCGTGGTCGGCTTCTACGCGCTCACCGGCCGGTTTCCGTTCGATGCGACGTTGGCGTCGGCCGTGTTGATCGCGCAGGTGAACAAGCAGCCGCCGCCCCTGCTGACCGTCGCACCCGATGCGCCGCGCGCGCTGGCCGAGATCATCGATCGCTGCCTCGCCAAGCAGCCGTCGGCGCGGTTCCAGTCGGGCGAGGAACTGGCCGAGGCGCTCACCCGCGTGGAGGGCGAGGTGGCGCGGGACGCGGTGCGCGCTACCACCCTGCCCCACGCACCGGCCCTGGTGTCGGAAGACGAAGCGCAGGCCATCTGGGCACGGGCCGCGGCACTCCAGGCCGAGACCGGCATCCAACCGCGGCCGGTCCCGTTCTCCGCCTCACGCGATTCGGCCGCCGACGCCAACCGCACGTCGGGCTACGACGTCGCATCGGTGCGCGATGCGGCCCTCGAGGCGGGAATACCCGCGCAGTACGTGGACCACGCGATGGCCGAGCGGGGACTGATGCGCGCTCCTGCCGCGCCGGGTGTGGCGGCGCCGCTCGCGGTGAGCGTGCTGGACCTCAGTCCGAAGCCGTCGCGCCTGCTGGGCGCCCCGATGAACATAGAATTCGAGGCCGTGGTGGGCGGGGAGATGACCGAAGCGGATTTCGATCTGACCGTCGATACCATCCGCCGTCGCATGGCGCAGGCCGGCGCCGTATCCGCAGTGGGTCGGTCGGTCACCTGGACGTCGCTCGCGCGCCAGCGGACCGTGCACGTGTCGGTACTGTCGCGCAACGGCAAGACCACGATCCGCGCGGCGGAGAACATGGAATCGCTGGGCCGCCGGGCCCGGATCATCGGATTGATCGGGGGAGGATACCTCACGGCTGGAACCGTCGGGATCTCGGCGCACCTGTTCGCAAACGCCGGCAACCTGGGCATTGTAGGCGCGGTCGGACTCGCGGGGCTCACGTTCGGTGCGGTGCTCGCGGCCGCCCGGTATTCGTACGGGACGAGCGCCCGCAAGCGGCAGGCCCGGCTCCGCAAGCTCACCGAGGAACTCGTCGAACAGGCGCGCCAGTCGATCGAGTCCACGAACGCTGCGATCGCGTCGGGCGGCCGGCTCAAGCTCACCCCTTAACCGTTCAATTCCGGCAGGTCGCGGTACAGCTCGAGCGCGCGCGGATTGGCCAACGCGTCGGTGTTCTTCACGGGCCGGCCGTGGATCACATTACGCACGGCCAGTTCGCTGATCTTGCCGCTGATCGTGCGCGGGATGTCGGCCACCGCGAGGATCTTGCCCGGCACGTGATGCGGGCTCGCGTTGGCACGGATGCGCTGCCGGATGCGTTCACGCAGCGCCTCGTCGAGCACGAGCCCCTTCCGCAGCCGCACGAACAGCACCACGCGCACGTCGCTGCCGGATGCGGTGGTCACGTCCTGGCCGACCACGACGCTCTCCACGACTTCGTCCATCTGCTCCACCTGCCGGTAGATCTCGGCGGTACCGATGCGCACTCCCTGCGGATTGAGGGTGGCATCGCTGCGGCCGTGAATGATCAGGCCGTCGTGCCCGGTGCGTGCCGCCCAGTCGCCGTGCCGCCAGACGTTGGGGAACACGTCGAAATACGCCTCGTGATATTTCCGGCCGTCGGGATCGTTCCAGAACTTCACCGGCATGCTCGGGAACGGCGCCGTGCATACGAGTTCGCCCGCCTGCCCCACCGGCGCGGGCCGCCCCTGCTCGTCGAACACCTCCACCGCCATGCCGAGTCCGCGGCACTGTAACTCGCCCCGCCATACGGGGAGGATGGGATTGCCCAGCGCGAAACAGGAGATGATGTCGGTGCCGCCGCTGATGCTGCTCAACTGGACGTCCGGCTTCACGTGCTCATACACGTAATCGAAACTGTGCGCCGCCAACGGGCTGCCGGTGGAGAGAATGCCGCGCAGCGCCGACAGATCGTGGGAGTCGCGGGGCCGACGGCCCTCCTTCTCGGTGAGCGCGATGAACTTGGCGCTCGTGCCGAACACGGTGATGCGCTCCTGCTCGGCCATGTCCCACAAAACGGGGGCGCGAGGGAGGATGGCGGCGCCGTCGTACAGCACCACCGTGGCACCGAGGGCCAGCGCGCTCACCAGCCAGTTCCACATCATCCAGCCACACGTCGTGAAATAGAACACGCGGTCGTCGCGCCCGATGTCCACGTGCAGCGCGTGCTCCTTGAGGTGCTGGAGCAGCGTGCCACCGGCCCCGTGCACCATGCACTTGGGCAGGCCCGTGGTGCCCGAGGAATACATGATGTAGAGCGGATGATCGAACGGCAGGCGGGCGAATTCGAGAGTCGGCGCGGGCTCGGCCGCACGCACGTACTCGTTCCAGAGGACGCCACGGGGGAGCCCCGCGACGTCCGCGGGGCGATCTTCCTGCGGCACCACCACCACCCGCTCGATGCCCGGAATACCCGCCGCGATCTCGCGCACGCGCGGCAGACAGTCGATGCGCTTGCCGCCATAGCGGTACTCCGCGGCGGCCAGCAGCACGCGGGGCTGGATCTGCCCGAAACGGTCGAGCACGCCGTTCACCCCAAAGTCGGGGGAGCAACTCGACCACACGGCGCCGATGCTGGCAGCGGCGAGCATGAAGATCACGGTTTCCGGAACGTTGGGCATGAACGCCGCTACCCGGTCGCCCGCCGTGATGCCGTCGGCTCGGAGCGCCGCCGCCGCGCGCGCCACGGCCTCGTGCAGTTCGCGGTAGGTCAGCCCACCGGTCCGTCCCGATTCGCCCCAGGCGACGACTGCCGGATGATCATCATCGTGGCGCAGCAGGTTCTCGGCAAAGTTCAATCGAGCGCCCAGGAACCACGTGGGGCCGAGTTCGGGCGTGGGCGGCGCGACGCGCTCACGCCCGACGAGCACGGTGTACCAGGGCCCGTGCCCCGGAATATCATCAGCGACCACACCGCAGAAGCGCCAGACGGCCGACCAGAACGCTTCGCGCTGGTCCACCGACCAGGCGTAGAGCGTGGGGTAGTCCCGCACCGCGGCGCCTTCGTCACGAACGAACGCGATGAAGCGCGCCATGTTCGAATGCGCGAGCGCAGGTTGACTCGGCGTCCAGAGTGGGTGCGGCACGGGAGACAATCTATGAACTGATGGCAGGACGGTAAGACAGTAGGACAGTAGGACGGAAAACTGCGTGACGCAGTTCTCCCACTACCCTCCTGCTCTCCTACTCTCCTACTCTCCTACTACTTCAATCTCGGCTTCGTGGATCTCGGCGCCAGCTCGCACGACGGCCACACCGGCGGGCCGCCCCGTCCCCGGCCGCCGCCACGCCCGAACCCGCGGCCGCCCCCCGCGCCGCGCCCACGCGCCGCCGCCATCAGCGAGTCCTCGTGCGCCCTGGCCACGAGGTCGATGCGCTCGCGGGTGATCTGCGTGGGGTCCTGCGCCGCCAGGTAGACAAGCATGGCCGTGAGCGTGGCATTGGCATGCAGATCGGGGAACACGATCTTGTCGTACGTGTCGCGGTCGGTGTGCCAGGTGTAGTTGCCGTAGTCCCACGAGAGCGCGCCCAGTCCCGTGATCGGCGCGCCCGAGCAGCTGAACGAGAAATCATCGCTGCCTCCGCCCGCCGGCCCACCCGGGCTGCCGTCGTAGCCCGTCTGGAGCTTGAACTCCACGGGCACGGTGTTCATCCAGCGCGTGAGGTGCGCCGCCGCGTCTGGCAGGCCGCCGGCATTGAGGCGCACGATGCGCCCGGTGCCGTTGTCCTGGTTGAACAGCATCTGCAGCCCCTTCATCACGTCCGGGTGATCTTCGGTGAACGCCTTGGAACCGACTTCCCCCTCCTCCTCGCCGCTCCAGTGGCCGGCGATGATCGTCCGGCTCGGATGCGGCAGCACCAGCTTGAGGATGCGCATGGCCTCGAGCATGGTCATCGTCCCGGTGCCGTTGTCGGTAGCGCCCGACGACCCGTCCCACGAATCGAAATGCGACGACAGCACCACGTACTCGTCCGGGTGCTCCGTGCCGGGAATGGTCGCCACGACGTTGAACACCGGCTGCTCGCCCAGCAGCTTGCCGTCCAGGTTCAGGCGGAGCTTGGGGTGCTGGTGGTTCTCGGTGAGGCGGAATACGAGCGCGTAGTCCTCGCACGACAGGGTGATGGCCGGCGTCTTGGTATTATAAGTCTCAAATATCTCGCGGGTGCCCCACCCGTTCTTGGGGCGCGAGGTGATGATGCCGCCCGCACCGCCCGCTTCGAGGCGCACGCCCAATTCGCCGCCGCCCAGCGCCAGGCTGTACCCCGTGCCCCGGACATTGCGGCCGCCCCACTCGCGCGCCAGCTCCTGGCGCACCGAGTCCATGTGCGCCGCCACCTCAGGAGCCGCGTTCGCCGCCCAGTCGTCGGTGGGCCGGCAGCTCGCCGGCGGCGCATTGACGAGCACGAGCTTGCCCTTGGCCTGTGGCAGCCAGTTCACGAACTCCGTGCTGTCGGCGAAGTGCGGCAGGATGACCGGTTCGTAGACCACGTCCTTGCCGCCGGTGCCCGGGCTGTAGCCGACCATCGTCCCTTCGAGCGTGCGCACCCGCGGCGCGATGAGGTCGATGTGCGACGGACCGCGGATCCAGCCGCGCCACGTGCCGTATTGCTCTTCCTTGGCGCTGATGCCGAGCGACTGATACGTGGCCACGAGCCAGTCCTGCGCCCGCTTCAGATCGGGCGTGCCCATCAACCGGGGGCCCAGTGAATCGAACAGGACCTGCGAGAACCGTTCGGTGTGCGAGCTGTCCATGCCGAGCGTCCAGATCCGTCGGATGATCGGATCGGCGGTCGGGAAGGTCGGGGCCGACGGGGCGAACACGGCCGAGTTCTCCGGCGTGGCGCCGCCACCGCCAAAGCCACCGCCGCGTTGCGCCGCGGCGAGCGTGGGAAGCGCGATCAGGGCACCAACGGCCGCCATCCACTTGCGGGACATGCGCCCTCCTGGAGAGCACGGGGGAGGATCGAGATCTCAGGTGAGTGTGACCCGGCGAAGTTGCGGTGGCGCCACGCGCCCGGTCAAGGATGGGGGTGGGAGCGGAGGAGCGTAAACGGCGTTCCGCAGTCATCCGCCCTACCCTCCTACCCTTATCAGTCGATCGCCGTCAGCGTGATCAGAAAGACCAGCGTCGCCTGGCGCGGAACCGACGGCAGACTCCCGGCCGAGCCGTACCCCAACGCCGACGGCACCACGAGCTGGCGCCGGCCGCCCACCCGCATGCCGATGATCCCTTCGCGGACGCCCGGGACGAGGCTGTTCATGGGGAACGCGGATCCGGTGCCGGAGTCGAACAGTGTGCCATCGGTCAGGTACGCGGTATAGGTCATCGTGACCGTGGTGTCCTTCGTGACCTGGGCTCCGGCGCCGAACGTCAGGTCGCGATAGTAGAGCCCGTCAGGCGTCTTGGTCATCGCGGCCAGATCCACGCCCAGCGACGAGGCGAAGGTCTCCGTAGCGGGGTCGCTCGCCGGCCCGAGCCCGGCGATCTGGCCGGTGCACGCCACCGCGGCCAGCGCCACGATCGACAACAGAATGCGTTTCATGAAAAGCGAGTTTCGGCTTGGAGAAGAGGCACGCATCGGAACAAGATCGTTGGTCGGCACCGTCAGCGCTACTTGGTCCGCACCAGCGTGAGCTGAATCGCACCCGGCAGCGCGGCCCCACCCACCCCGCTGACCGTGATCAGACTCATCTGTCCCACCGGCACGGCGAACTGGAAGTATGACACCCCCCACGCCGTGATGTTCGCGGTAACCGGAATCGCACTCGACAGCGGGTGCGTGAGCAGGCTGAAGCCGCTCGTGCTCGCCACCGGCATGACCGCCCGCCAGTCCCAACTCGGCTGCGTGAATGCCGCGGAGATCCCGGGCACATAGTCATCGGTGAACACCGAAGTGGCCCATTCGCGGAAGTAGGGCGCCGGATCGGCCCCGATCACGTGCTGCAGGTTGGCGAGCCCGATGGTGGAATCGTTCACCAGATGGTAGAACGTCGAATCGCCGGCCGGCAGCCGATCGGCAAGGTAGCGCAGGAAATTCTGGATGGCGCCGCGCAGGTACAGGTTGTCGTCGCCGCTCACCCCCACCGGCGCGTGCGTTTCGGGACTGGTGAGATAGTCCTGGTACCGCAGGAAATCGCCGGCCTCGAACTGCTTGAACGCGGCATTCACCAGCGGATCGGCCAGATCGGCCACGCCGATGTTCATCTGCGGCGCCAGCCGCGCCGAGCGATAGAACAGCAGGTCCTCGGCGGTGTGGCTCAGCCCCTCGTTGAGCCACGTTTCCTCGTTCACGTCGGCCGCCGGCACGTTCAGCACGTACATGCGGCGCGATGCGTTGATCAGGTGTTGATATTCGTGCCCGATGGTGCTCACCACGTACTGGGCAACGTTCGTCTTGGACCGCGTGATGCCGTTGCCGCCGTTGATGGTGCCGTTCGGGTCTGGCACGACGAGGTAGAACATGTTCGAGAAGTTGCTCCCGGGGCAGGTTGCCACCGGCAGCAGATCCCGCTCGTAGTAGAACCCGAGCACGACGCCCTGGGTCGGATCGGTGGTCAACTGATTCACGGCTCGTGTGAAGAAGATGACCGTGCGCTTGTTGCCGCCCAACGGGTAGGGGGCGCCGAACGCCGTCGTATCCACCGGGTTCACCAGCGTGTCCATCGCCATGGCGAATTGCAGGTATTCCGCGTCGGTGAATCCGCCGGCCGGGTTGGCCGTGTCGGCCACGACCGTCGCCGAATTGCTGATCGCGGCCACGCGCCCCGTGGTCATCGTAGGATTGTCGCAATAGGCACTGGAGTTGCTATTGAGCTGCACGAGGTCGTTCAGGTGCACCGAGTCCGAGATCGTCTGCGCCCGGATCGTGGTTCCCTGCCCCGTCGCCTGGGCGGAGAGTCCGGCCGAGCGCTGCTGCTGCATCCGATGGATCCAGGCGCGCGCACTGGCCACGTACGGCGGAGTCTCACGCCGCTCGCGCTCGCGAAGGGCGTACTCGAACGCGGTGTTGATCTTCACCGCCGCCACGGCCCGTGGAATTCGCGCCGTCGCCACGCCGGCCGGTACGAGATTCGCGCCCGACCCCAGCGCCGCCAGGCCGTTGCCCTGGACCTGGATGCTGGCGGAGGTCCCGAGTGCCTGTGAGTTATTGAAGGCCACGAGCGCGAACTCCGAACCGGCCTGCGTCGACTGCACGCAGAACGTGGTCGAGGGCAGGTTCTCGTTCACGCCAGCCACCGCCGACGTCAGCGTCGGGGCCGACGAGACGAAGGCGCTGTCGGCCGCCGCCGTGCCGGAGCTCGCCACGACGTAGCCCCCACCGGTCGAGCTCAGCAGCTGCACGTCGCCCGACGCGTCGACGGTCACCACGGACGGATTCCGGGACACCCACGCCACGGTGCCGGGCACGGCGTTCCCGTATAGATCCGTGGTCGAAGCGTTGAGACGGACCGACTGACCGTTGTTGCAGAGCGGCAAGGAGTGCGACGACACCACGACCTTGGCGAGCGGACCTGGCGTCCCCGTGGCCTGGAAGACGGTCCCCGAGGCTACACCTGCCACCGACGCCGATACCTGATTCGCGCCGGCAACCGTGCCAATGGAAAGAACGGCCTGCGTCGTCCCGTCAGCGCCCGTGGTGGTCGAGGAAGGAGTGATCACGCCGGTCCCCGAAACCACGCTCCACGTCACCACGACACCGGGCACCGGCCGCGCGCTGGCGTCGGTGACCACGACGACGAACGGATTGGGCAGCACCGAGGCAACCTGGGCGGTCTGCTGATCGCCCGACACGGCCCGAATGGCGGCGGCCGGACCATGCGCGTCCGCGGGGCTGGTGGCGCCCCCGCACGCACCGAGGGTGGCGACCGCGAGGAGGAGAATCCGCCGCGTAGGGAAGGCCAGACGTCTTGAGAGAGGCAGGGTCGATACAGGCAATCAGAACCCACTGAGGCCGGGGAAATTCAACCCTGGAATATTACCCTTGCGAGGACGTGCTTTCCATGGCGCGCGCCAGGTGGGTTCCCGCCTCGCGCGCGCACTCGGCCAGAATGGCGGCACCGCAAAAGATGGCCTCTTCCGCCGGCGCAAACCGCGGGGAATGGGCCGCCGTGGCCTCGCCCCCTCGTTCGCGAGCCCCGATGCGCAGAAAGCAACCGTCCATGCGATCGAGATAGTACGCGAAGTCCTCGCCGCCGAGGTTCATGAATCCCAATGGGACGACGGCGTCCTCCCCGATCACCCGTGCCGCTGCGCTCCGCGCCCACGCGGCGGCGCGGGCAGGGTTCACCAGCGGCGGGGTGCCCAACTCCAACTCGACGCGCGCGCTCAAGCGGTGGCTGGCCGCCACGGACTCGGCGAGCCGCCGCACCTCGTCGAGCATCATCTGGCGCGACTGCGGCTCCACGGCCCGCACGGTGCCTGTGAGCGCTGCGCGGTCGGGAATCACGTTGGGCGCCGTGCCGGCGTGGATCGTGCCCACGGTCACGACGCCCGGGGTGGCCGGGTTCAGTCGCCGCGATACGATCGTCTGGAGCGCCGAGATCACGGCCGCCGCGCCAACGATCGGATCGGCGGATTCGTGCGGCCGCGCCGCGTGTGCTCCCTGCCCCACCAGTTCGATGGTGAACGTGTCGGCGGACGCCGCGAGCGGGCCGGCGTCGGCCACCGCCTGGCCAACCTCGAAGCGGCGATCGACGTGCCCGCCGAAGATGCAGGCCACGTCGTCCAGCGCCCCGCTGGCGAGCATCGCCAGCGCGCCCTTGCCCACCTCCTCGGCCGGCTGCAGCACGATGAGGACGTCGCCGGGCGCGGGGTCGCGGGCCAGCAGGCGCGCGGCGCCCACCGTCCACGCGGCATGCACGTCGTGGCCGCAGGCGTGCATCACGCCGTCGTGCTCCGACGCGAACGGCAGTCCGGTCCGTTCGCGAATCGGCAGCGCATCGATGTCGCCGCGCACCGCAACCAGGGGCACGCGCCGGTCGCGGCCGGGCACGCGGGCCACGAGTCCGGTGCCCGCCACGCGGCGCACGTCCACCCCCGGGATCGTGGCGAGCGCGTCGGCCAGGCGGCGCGACGTCTCGTGCTCCTGCAGCGCCAACTCGGGATGGGCATGGATGTCGCGCCTAAGGGCGACGAGGACGTCCACGTCCGCCGGAGTGAAGAGCGCGGCCACGCCGAGGGGAAGGACGAGGGCGGACGTCACGCCGCGAACTCCTCGCGCCGCACGGTGAGGGCGTCCACGCGATCCATGTCCACCGTGACGCCGATGCCGGGAACCTGCCGCGGCACGTGCACCATGCCGTCGCCGTCCATCGTCCATTCGGGCGTGACGATGTCGCGCTCCCAGTACCGCGCGCTGGGCGACACGTCGCCGGGCAGCGAGAAGTTGGGCAGCGACGCGAGCGCCACGTTGTGGGCGCGCCCCACACCGCTCTCGAACATGCCGCCGCACCAGACCGGCACGCCGTGGCGTTGGCAGAGGTCGTGAATGGCTTTCGACACCGCGAATCCGCCCACGCGGCCCGGCTTGATGTTGATGATGCGGCCGGCTCCCAACTCGATCATGTCGGCCGCGCGGTCCACGCTGGTGATCGATTCGTCGAGGCAGATGGGTGTCGTGAGCAGTTTCTGCAGCTTGGCGTGGCGCACGAGGTCCTCGCGGTCCAACGGCTGCTCGATCATGATCAGCCCGAACCGGTCGAGCTGTTTGAGGTGGGCGGCATCGGCCAGTGTATAGGCCGAGTTCGCGTCGGCCATCAAGTGCAGGGCCGGGCCCAGGGCCTCGCGTACCGCGGCCACGTACGCCAGATCGGACCCCGGCTCGATCTTCATCTTGATTTTCTGATAACCCTGCGCCACGGCCTGCTTGGCCCGCGCCACGAGAGCCTCGGGGTCGCGCTGGATGCCGATCGAGATGCCGGTGGGCACCCGGTCGCGCGTGCCGCCGAGCAGCGTGGCCAGCGACAGGCCGCGTTGCCGCGCCGCCACGTCCCAGCATCCCATTTCGATGGCCGCTTTGGCCATGTGGTGACCGCGGATGTTGCGGTCGAGCGCCGCGAACACGTCGCCCGGCCCGGCGAACTCCACGCCGAGCACACGCCTGCTGAGCCACTCGCGCATCGCGTGCCAGGCGGTGTCGATGGTCTCCGGGCTGTAGTTCGGCTGCTCGCCGGCCACGCACTCGCTCCATCCGGTCGTGCCGTCGGCTGCGCGGAGTTCGAGCAGGCACACGCGCCGTTCGGCGATCGTTCCGGACGAGATGCGAAAGGGCTCCTTGAGCGCGAGCCGGATTTCGCGTACCGCGATGGAGGAGATGGCGAACACGGTGTGGGCGTCAGAGGGTGAAGAGATAGTGGCCGTTGGCGGGTCCGCGGTCGGCCGCGAAGCCGACCAGCCGGTACCCGGCGGCCAGCAGAAGTTCGAACGCGGCGCGTGTGTCCGCGCGCCACTGCGCGGCCGCCGCCAGGTCGTGGGCCTGCAGCGCGCCGATGTCGCCGGGAATGCGCACGCGCACTCTCGGGGCTCCGGCGGCCGGAGCCGCCGCCAGGATGTCACCGCCCAATACGGGATTCAGTACGGGCGCGGCGTCGAACGCCGTGTCGGCGCGCGCCGCCGCGACCTCGGCCCGCCGCGCCGCCAGTTCCACCGGATCCACGGGCCAGGCGAGCACGAACCGGTCGGTGCCGATGCCCCGCGCGAGCGCGCTCCCCATGTCGCCGTACATGTCGCGGGCGTATTCCACGACGCGGGCCCCGAGCACGTTGAAGTTGAGATGGGCATTGCGGGCCACGAGCGGGTCGTACGTCCAATAGATGAGGTGCGCACCGAGACGGGCAACGGCGGCGAGTTGGAATTCCTTGAGCCGGCGGCCGATACCGGCGTTCTGCGCCTCGGCGCGCACGGCGAGCATGTGCGACCAGTGCACCACGCGACCGTGTTCCACGCCGGTGAGTCCGAACACGAATCCGAGCAGACGCCCGTCGCCGGCAAAGGCCCCCGCCGAGACGCCCCCCACGCGCTGCGCGATCTTGAGCACGGTGGCGGACGTGACGTCGGTGAGGCCGCGCCCCCAGGTGTCGTATTGGAGATCGACCGCGGCGCGATAGTCGGCGAGCGTGGCGAGGGGGCGGATGACGATGGGCGACTGATCTGGCATGGCGGGCCGGTGAGTGGAGCGCTGGGATGAAGCTACGGCCAGGGGAGCCGGGAAACCACGCCGCGGCGAGGGCGGGCCCGCCGCCCGGTTGGCGGGCGGCGGCCCGTCGACTATTATGCGCGAATGCTGCGCACCCGGCGGCCGTTCCGATCCATTGCCCTGTTCGCGGCGGCGTTCCAGTTGGTGCTGCCGCCGGCCGTGGCATTCGCCGACGCGATCGCGCAGCGCACCGACGGCAGTCCGTCGGCGGTCCACATCGAGGACCACGGGCACAAGGGGTGTCATCCGGGCCACCCGGACGACTGCGTGCTGTGCCAGACGCTGAGCCACTGGTCGGCCCCGTTGCCGCACGAAGTGGCGTCGGTTCCGGCGGCGCGTTGCGACGCGATGCCGCCGAACGCCGTGGGCACGCCCGCGCCGCGCGTCGCCTATCGCACTCCGCATTCGCGGGGCCCGCCCGCGTGAGTTGACGCCGAAGCCAACGCTTCGGCCCGCGTCGGTTCGCGTTTTAACAACTCACACTCATTCCAGGGCCTCTCATGTCCAGGTTCTTCGCACGCACGCGTCCCCGATGGGGCGGGGCGGTGGCCGCCGCGTTCGCGCTGGCGGCGTTCGCCGCCCCCGCCCGAGCGCTCCTTCCCGAGTCCACCCACACGCTGGCCCCGTCCGACGTCATCGGCACGGTGACCGACAGCGCCTCGGGCCAGCCGCTCGCCAACGCCGCGATTTCGGTGATGCAGGGAACGACGGTGATCGCCAACAGCTCAAGCGACGAGTTCGGCCGGTTCACCGTGCACAACCTCAATCCGGGCGCGTACGTGGTGGCGGTGCACTTCATCGGGTTCCGCCCAGCCACGCAGCCGATCACGGTCACGGGAGACGGCGCGCCGATGCGCGTGACGTTCGCGATGGTGGCCGCGGCGATCACGCTGCAGGCCGTCCAGGTGCAGAGCTCGGTGCCGGTGGCCGTCAACACGCGGACCGGCGACCAGACGTTTCAGCAGGACAACTACCACGGGGCGCCGACCAACACGACGTCGGAGATCCTGCAGCAGTCCATCGTCGGCGCCGCTCGCGCGCCGACGGGCGAGGTGCACATTCGCGGCCAGCACGCCGAGTACACGTATTACGTGGACGGCGTGCCGGTGCCGCCGGGCATCTCGGGCAGTCTCAACGAGCTGTTCGACCCGCAGGTGGTGAACAACATCGACTTCCAGACCGGCGGGTGGGACGCCGAGTACGGGGGGCGCAACGCCGCCATCATCAAGGTTCACACCAAGATCCCCTCCGGCGGGTTCCACTCCGACATGTCGGCCTACACCGGCTCGTTCGCCAGTCAGGGGGGCAGCCTGAACCTGAGCGCGAACAGCGGCAAGTGGGGGGCGTTCCTGTCCGGAGAGTACCAGTCCACCAACATGCGGCAGGACCCGGTGATGGGGAATGCGACCACCGACGCGCCATATAATTTTCATAATAGCGGCACCGATGGCTTCAGCTTCGGGAAGATCGAGTACCGGGCCAGCCCCACCGACGTGATGGATCTCGACCTCAACTGGTCGCGGACGAAGTTCGCCGTGCCCTACGACACGGCGGGCGGTACGTCGCTCGACGATCACCAGACGGACCTCAACGGCTTCGCCAACCTGAGCTGGCACCACCTGTTCTCGCCGCCCGATTCGGCGGCTGACGCCGCCGCCCCGGCCGAGCTGTTCGCCGGCCTCTTCTACCGGTCGGGCAGCCTGCGCTACGTGCCCGGCGCCACCGACCAGCCGAGCTTCATCTTCTACCCCGATACCACGCTGCCGTACAATCTGAGCGAATACCGGCAGTTCACCTCGTCGGGGATCAAGACCGATCTCACGGTCAATCTGCGGCGCGAGCTGACCTGGAAGAGCGGCGTGCTCGCCCAGTTCACCACCGGCCACGAAGACTTCCAGACCGTGGACGCGGCGGGCAACCTGGGGCCGGCCTCCAATTCCGGCCTCACCGGCAACGACGTCGGCGCCTACACGCAGGTCGCGTACTCGCCGATCGAACAGTTCGAGATCCGCACCGGCATCCGCTACGACTCGCACACCGCGCCGTTCGCCGGCACGGCCTCGCAGTGGAGTCCGCGCATCCGGTTCAACTTCTACCCGGACCCGGCCACCACGGTGTACGCCTACTACGGCCGGATGTTCATGCCGACCAACATCGAAGACCTGCGGTCGATCACGAGCGTGGCGCAGGGGGGCGTGGCGACCGTGCCGACGCTGCCCGAGCGCGACGACTTCTACGAGGCGGGGATCATCCACCGGTTTCCGGTGGCGGGGCTGGTCACCAAGTTCTCATGGTACCACAAGCACAGCACGCCCGGGGTGGACGACAACACCGTGCCCGGCTCGTCGATCACCACCGACGTCAACATCGCCCAGGTCTGGGTCACCGGCCTCGAGGGCGTGATCAACGTGCGCCCCGACGGGCCGTTCTCGGGGTACATCAACGCGGCGTTGAACCACGCCTACGGGATCGGTCCGATCACCGGCGGCTTCTTCCCGACCGCCAACCCGACGGGGTACTTTGACCTCGACCACGACCAGCGGCTCTCGATCGTGGCCAGCGGCACGTACTCGGCCGACCGGATGTTCGTGAGCGCCACCGAGACGATCGGTTCCGGGCTCACCAACGGCGTCGATCCGTCGGACTGCGGCTGCCACTACGGCACGGGGCTGTTCGACTTCAACCCCGGCATCAAGGTCGCCCCGAGCGCGATCACGAGCGTCAGCGTCGGATACACGTTCGTCACCGGGTCCACGATCCTGCGGCCCGAACTGTACGTCGACAACCTGTTCAACGATCAGTACATCCTGAAGGGTGCGTTCTTCAGCGGCGCGTCGTACGGACGGCCGCGGTCCATTCAGCTGCGGGTGAGCGTGGGGATCTAGCCGGCCGAACGGCCGGACACCGGCGTGACGTCCAGGTTGAGGACCTGGAACGGCGCCAGTCGGAACGCATGCTCGCGGCCAGCCGTCAGTTCGATCGGCGGCTGGTCGCGATCGGCCCGCCACGGGCTTTGCGCCGTGAACCGTCGCGCCGCGCCATCGGGCAATTCGAACGCCGCCGCGGGGTCGATGCCAATCGTCTGCCAGCGATCGCTCGGATTGCGCAGCGTGAGCGTGGCCTTGGCGGGCGACCACGCCGCCCATCCGTATGGTTCGAGCGCGGCCGGATCGCCCCCCACCCAGTGCGTGTCGCGCAGCACGTCGGCGTTGCGCCGCGACCAGTTGGCGCTCTCGGCCAGCGTGTTCCAGTTGTCGTCGCTGAGGTTGGACGGCGTCACGTACATCTCCTGCAACTGCGTGCCGTTGCCGAAGTACACGCGGATCTCGCTGTTGAAGTCGCCCCCCGGATCGTCGCTCAGGTGGTTGGCGTGGCGCGCGTAGATCATGCCGTGCAGCATCAGCGAGTTGAGCGGATACAGGGGACCACGGCGCACCACGTGTTCGTGCGTGTCGGCATCGCGGTAGGTCATCCATTGCTGCCGGTAAGTCCCGATGCCCGCGAACGAGTGGTCTTCCCCGCCCCGCCAGATGGAATCCGCGTAGCGCAGCCAGAAGGGCGACGGATACGTGCCCGTGGTGAGATTCACGAACAGGTCGGGCTTGATCTGGCGCAGATCGCCGATGAGCGCGATCGCGGCATCGAAGTCGCTGTCGAACTGGCTGCCCGGAATCACCGTCGAGGCATTGCCCGTGCCGTCGATCTTGAACTGGTTGACGCCGTACTCGCGGATGAAGTTGACGCACGTATCGTGGAAGCGCTTGTAGTACTTGGGCCCCGACAGGGCGAACCCGCCCTCGTTGGTCTCGAACCCCTGGGCCCGTCCGTACTCGAGGCGGTCCTTCTGCGGCTGGCCGTACCCGCCCCACGGGGACAGCCACACGCCGGGCTCCGCGCCGTACCGCTCCGCGGCCCGCCGCACGTTGGTGAACCCGTGCGGGAATCCGGGCCCGAACCCCCACAGCGTCTTGGGGTCGTCCCACCCGTCGTCGAACAGGAACGACGACAGGACCACGCGCCGCTTGCGCTGCAGCTCCTGGCCGAAAGCCCGGATCACGTTCAGCGCATCGGCCTCGGTGTATTTGGAGAAGTAGCCGATGTCGTACCACGAGTTGTAGTGCAGGAACGTGCGGTACGGATGGGCCCGCTCGCGTTCCAGGTAGCCAAGGAAGTCCCGGCGCAGTTGGCCCGGGCGCGCCACCCCGATCACCGACGATGCCGTGAACGGCGCGTCGGGCCGCAGCGGCAGCTCGCGCGGCAGCGCGCAGGTCGCCCGGTCGCCGTCCACGGCGCTCGCCGACAGCGGGTGTTCGAAGCCGCAATACCAGTTATCGAATACCACCGGACTGCCCTTCACGGTGCCGTTCACGGCGGCGCGCGGCGCGTGCAGGTCGACCAGGGTGATGGTCCGCACCGGCACCTCCGCCCCGATGGCGCGCAGCGCAATCTCTTGGCGCAGATACCGCGAGCCGTCGCGCAGCACCGCCCGCCAGGTCACCTCGAGCGTACCGCTCGGATCGCGGAGCACCACGGTCAGGGCCCGCCCGCCCACGCGTTCGGACAGCCGCGATGCGCCGGGGTCGGCGTGCAACGTCGTCACCGCCGGCGCCCGGACCACCCGGAACGTCTCGGCCGGCCACACCGCGCCGTCGGCCATGGCCAGCGAGAACGCGCTCGCCGGAAGCGACAGCGAGCCCCCATTCACCCGATCGTCCACCCGCACCGCACGCAGCCGCGCATCGGCCACCTGCCACACCCCCGCGATCGCCGCGTTGCCGAGCGTCAGGTCTCCCGACCGGATGCCGGCATGCGCCGGCAGCGCCAGCGCATCGAGCGCCGCGGCGCGTTCCCATCGGAGCAGCGACGCCAGGCGCGGCGAGGCGAGGGCGACGCCGAGGCCCATCACGGCACTGCGTGCAAGAAAGTCGCGCCGCGACAGTTCGTCGGCGGCGGGGAGATCGGAGCGAGAGTTCGGCATCGTGCGCGGACGAAGGAGGAGACGAGGCGGCGGCACCCGGCCCGCGATCGGCCGCCTGCCCCGGCTTCGTCAGTGTAGCCGGGCGGCCGCCGGATGCGCAATCCGGGGCGCGGTTCCGCCGCCGCCCTCAGGCATTAGTTTGCGAAGGCATGGAGCGTGATTCCCTCCCCCGTGCCGGAACGGAGTCGGTCGCGGAGACCGACCGCCTCGTCCTGGTCAGCAACCGGCTGCCGTTCTGCGCCGAGCGGCAGGGGAGCGCCCTCACGTTCACCCGGGCGGTGGGCGGGCTGGTGAGCGCCCTGGAGCCGGTGCTCCGCACGCGCGGCGGTGTGTGGATCGGGTGGCCCGGCATCACCCGCGAAGAGGCCGACGTCGCCGGCGGCCTCGACCTGCCGCACGACCCTGACATCCGTTACGAACCGGTGCCGCTCACCGAACGCGAAGTCTCGCTCTACTACGCCGGCTTCTCCAACCGCACGCTCTGGCCCCTGTTCCACTATTTCGTCGGGCGCACGCACATCGACGCCGCCACGTGGCAGGCGTACGACGCGGTCAACCAGCGGTTCGCCAAGCGCGCGGCGCCGTTCGCGCGCCAGGGCGCGCTGGTGTGGGTGCAGGACTATCAGCTTCTTCGTATGCCCCATCATCTACGGGAGTTGGTACCCGGTGCGCGGATCGCGTCGTTCCTGCACATCCCCTTTCCCGGGTCCGACCTGTTGCGGGTGCTCCCCTGGTCGCGCCACCTCATGCGCGGGATGCTCGCCGCCGACGTCGTCGGGTTTCACGTCGACAGCTACGCGGATCACTTCCTCGACAGCGCCGCGCGCCTGCTCGGCTGCGACGTGGACCGCGCCGCCGGCGTCGTGCAGTTCGACGGCCGGGCCGTGTCGGTGGTGGTCGACCCGATCAGCATCGACGCCGGATTCGTTTCGACGGTGGCGCGGTCGGCCGGCGCGCGCACGCGCCCGGCCGACCGCGTACGGGAGATCCTCGGCGTCGACCGCCTGGATTACACCAAGGGCATCTACGAGCGGATGCTGGCCATCGAGCGTCTGCTCGAACGGTGGCCCACCTACCGCGGTCGCGTGGTGTTCACGCAGCTGCTCGTGCCGAGCCGCGAGCACGTGGCCGAGTACTCGGACCTCAAACGGCAGATCGACGAGACCGTGGGGCGCATCAACGGCCGATTCTCCGAGGCCGGATGGACGCCCATCCGCTACCTCGTGCGGTCGCTCCCCCAGGACGAATTGATCCCCCTCTATCGAGGCGCCGACGTGGCGCTCGTCACCCCGCTCCGCGACGGCATGAATCTCGTCGCCAAGGAGTACGTGATGGCGCAGGCGACGCTCAGCGGCGTGCTCGTGCTGTCGGAGATGGCCGGCGCCGCCGAGGAACTGCCGGAAGCGGTGATCGTGAATCCCTTCGATATCGGTGCGGTGGCCGCCGGCTTGCACCGCGCGCTCTCGATGCCGGCCGACGAACGCCGCGCGCGCATGTCGGCGCTCCGCGACCGCGTGCGCACGCATGACGTGCACGCCTGGGTGCGCGACTTTCTTGCGGCGGCTCACCGGGCGTTCGCGCACCCGGCCCCGCCGGCATCACCCGTGGATCAGGTGCGCCGCCGGCTCACGCCGTGGTTGGCCGCCCGGCCCAGCGCCATGGTGTTCCTCGACTTTGACGGAACGTTGACCCCGATCGTCGAGCGCCCCGAAGACGCCCGCCTCGCCGCGCGTACCCGCGCCGTACTCGTGCAGGCGGCGCGCCACTCGGCGCTGGACGTCGTGATCGTCTCGGGCCGAGCCCTCGACGATGTGCGCCGGCGCGTGGGCGTGCCGGGAATCACGTACGTGGGCGACCACGGCTTCGAGATCGAGGGACCCGGTGTGTCGTTGCGGCACGACGGGGTCGCGCACTACCGCGCCGCGATCGAACGCGCCGCGGACGAGCTCGAGGCACTCGGCGTCCCGGGCGCCCAGGTCGAACGGAAGCCGGCGACGGTCTCCTACCACCTGCGGCGCGTGCCCGCCGAGCGGCGCGCCGAAGCCGAACTGGCCGCTGAGGAGATCTTCCGACGCCTTCAGCTGCGGATGAACCGCGGCAAGATGGTGCTCGAAGGGCGACCGCCGCTCGACTGGCACAAGGGCCAGGCCGTGCTCCACGTCCTCGTGCAACGCCACGGCGTCGACTGGCCTTCGCGCGCCCGAGCACTGTACATCGGCGACGACGTTACCGACGAGGGGGCGTTCGAGTCGCTGCGCGGCATCGGCCGTTCCATCCAGATATCGGCCACTGGCTCCGACGCGGCCACCGCTGCCGACTACCGGCTCCCCGACCCGGCCTCGGTCGTGAAGCTGCTGCGCTGGCTCGCCGCCGGCGGCTCCGCCGGCACCGGCAGCTAGCGGGCGCGCGCCATGACCGAAATCAGCATCGCCGACCATGGCCTGATCGGCGACCTCCACACGGCGGCGCTCGTCGGCATCGAAGGCACCATCGATTGGTGGTGCACGCCGCGCTTCGACTCGCCAAGCGTGTTCGCGGCGCTGCTCGACGCCGAGCGCGGCGGCCACTGGCGCATCGCTCCCCTCGATACCGGTGTGCCCTGGACAAGCACCCAGCAGTACGTGCCGCACACGAACGTGCTGGTGACCACCTTCGAATCGACGGCCGGCGCGGTGGAGGTCACCGACTTCATGCCCGTGGGCCCGGCCCGCGGGGCGCGCGCCGAGATCTTTCGGCGCGTGCGATGCACGGCCGGTGCGGCGCAGGTGGAGGTGAGTTTCGCCCCATGCTTCGGCTACGGCCAGCGCGCGCCCGTGTTCGTGCGCCGCCGCCATGGCCTCATGGCGTGGGACCGGTACGATGACGTGCTCTCGCTGGCCGGGCCGCCGGGGGTGGAGTGGATGATCGAGCCGGGAGCCGCACGCGCCGTGCTGCCGGCCCGGGCCGGCACCAGCGCATGGTTCGTGGTCCGGGCGGATGACGACGAAGTGCACGCGGTGGATGACTACCGACCGGCGCAGAAGCTCGACGCGGCCAAGCACTGGTGGAACCAGTGGGTCGGGCAGCTCCGATACGATGGGCCGCATCGCGAGGCCGTGGAGCGGAGCGCCCTGGCCCTGAAGTTGTGCTCCTATCTCCCGTCGGGCGCGATCGTGGCCGCGCCCACCACGTCGCTTCCGGAATCCCACGGAGGCAGCCGGAACTGGGACTACCGGTACGCGTGGCTCCGCGATGCGGCCTTCGTGGTCTACGCCCTCGACCGCATGGGCTTCGACGGCGAGGTGGTCGGATTCCTGGACTTCGTCAAACGCGTATCGCGGCGCGGCGCCAGCCAACACATCCAGATCATGTACGGCATCGACGGGCGTCGCGACCTGCCGGAGAGCACGCTCGACAACCTGCGCGGATACCGCGGTGCCTATCCGGTGCGCATTGGCAACGCCGCCGCCACCCAGTTTCAGCTGGACGTATACGGCGAACTGCTCGAGACGGTATCCATCTGGGCCCGCCGGCATCCCATGAGCGAAGGCCTCTGGAAGGTGCTGCAAGACCTGCTCGACTGGACCGCCCACCACTGGCGCGAACCCGACTACAGCATCTGGGAGGCCCGGCAGACGCCCAAGCACTACGTGTTCAGCAAAGTGATGGCGTGGGCGGCGCTCGACCGCGGCGTCCGCATCGCCCAACGCGGCGACCTGCCCGGCAACATCGAGGGCTGGCGCCGCGCCGCCGACGACATCCACGCCGACGTCCTCGCCAACGGCTGGGATGCGGACCGGCAGACGTTCGTCCAGGCGTACGGCGAACCCCAGCTCGACGCGGCGCTGCTCGTCATCCCGAAACTGCGCTTTCTCCCCGCCGACGATCCCCGCGTCATGAGCACGGTGCGCGCAGTGTGGCGCGAACTCAGCGCCGGCCCGGAAGATCTGGTGTTCCGGTATCGCTCGGCCGACGGCCTGTCCGGCGACGAGGGCGCGTTCATCGTCTGCACGTTCTGGTTGGCCCAGGACCTCGCCCTGGCCGGCGACCTCGAGACCGCCGAGCGGTTGTTCCTGAAGATGGTCGGCCGCGCCAACCACGTCGGGCTCCTGGCCGAAGAGATCGATCCGCACTCCGGCGCCCAGGTCGGCAACTTCCCACAAGCGCTGTCCCACGCCGCGCTGCTCAATACGGCGTACATCCTGGAATGGCGCCGTCGTCGCGACGCGACGGCTGCTGCAGGGATCCCGTCCGGATCGCGAAGGGAATCTGGATCCCCGCCGTCCGAAAGCCCGCGGGAAGACGCTTGACGAAATCGTGGATGGTTGGATACGGCGACGTGTAGTCCCGCCCGCGCATGATCACCAACGCGCGGCTGCCGCATGCAGGCCTCTGCGATTGCGGCCCCACCGCACGGTACGGCCCACTCGGTCGGGACGGGTTGTCGCGGCCGCCGCCTTTCGCTATACCATGAACGCCGTGGCACAGAACGGTTCGAGGCGACGCAGCAGCCGACGATTCCCCGCGC
Organism: Gemmatimonadaceae bacterium; assembly: GCA_035533015.1. NCBI lineage: Bacteria > Pseudomonadati > Gemmatimonadota > Gemmatimonadia > Gemmatimonadales > Gemmatimonadaceae > Gemmatimonadaceae bacterium. The sequence continues at coordinate 33,334 of DATLUQ010000018.1, forward strand.
GCAGAGGACGACCATGCGAAAGTTCACCAGACGCGATGCCCTGAAGAGCGGCCTGATCGTTGCCGGCGGTGCGTTGCTCGGCAAGACGGTAGGACGGTTGGATGGGATGACGGTCGAGGACGCTTCTCAAGCATCGGAAGTGCCGTCCTACTCGCCTGCCGTCCTGCCGCCCTACTCTTCAAGCCCCAGAGATCGCCTGTTATTGGACTTCGACTGGCGCTTCCACTTGGGCCACGCCGCCGATCCCGCACTGGACTTCGGCTTCGGGCGCGGCAACGACGGCGCGTTCGCCAAGACGGGGTGGTTCTTTGCCCCGGGCCGCCCCGACTTCGACGCGAGCGCCTGGCGCGCGGTCGATCTGCCGCACGACTGGGCGGTGGAGCTGCCGTTCGTGGACGACCGCGAACTCACCTCGCACGGCTTCAAGCCCATCGGCCGCGCATACCCCGCGACGAGCATCGGCTGGTACCGCAAGGTATTCGCCATACCCGCCGCCGACGCCGGCCGCCGGCTGTGGCTCGAGTTCGACGGCGTGTACCGGAACGCGATCGTCACCTTCAACGACGCCTACCTCACCACCGCGGTCAGCGGCTATGCGCCGTTCCGGCTGGACGTCACCGACCTCGTGCGGTACGGCGGCGACAACGTGCTCGCGCTCCGCGTGGACGCCACGGAGGAGGAAGGATGGTTCTACGAGGGCGCCGGCATCTACCGCCACGTGTGGCTGGTCAAGACTGCCCCGCTCCACGTGCCGCAGTGGGGCCAGTACGTGACCGCCGACGTGAACGGCCGCCAGGCGCGCGTGCATCTGCGCACCGACGTGGTCAATGACGACGACCACGACGCGCGGTGCACCGTGGTGTCGCGCATCATGGATGCCGACGGCGTCGTGCGAGCCACGGCCAGCACCGCGTCGCACGTGCCGGCCTGGGGACGCGTGACCGTCGATCAGCAGGCCGTGCTCGCCGACGCCCACCGGTGGTCGCTGGAGTCGCCCTATCTCTACCGCGTGCGGACGACGATCGCGGTCGGCGGCACTCCGGTGGACGAATACGAGACACCGTTCGGGGTTCGAACCATGCGCTTCGACGCCGACCACGGCTTCTTTCTCAACGACCGGCACGTCGAGATCAAAGGCACGTGCAACCACCAGGATCACGCCGGCGTGGGGTCCGCCCTGCCCGACCGCCTGCAGTACTACCGCATTGCTCGACTCAAGGAGATGGGGTGCAATGCCTATCGCACGTCGCACAACCCGCCCACGCCCGAGTTGCTCGACGCCTGCGACCAACTCGGCATGCTCGTGCTCGACGAGACGCGCATGTTCTCGTCAGGCCCCGAGGCACTGAGCGAATTCGAACGCATGATCCGCCGGGATCGCAATCACCCGAGCATCTTCTGCTGGTCCATCGGCAATGAGGAGCCCACCCAGGGCACCGACGAAGGCGCCCGCATCGCGCGAACCATGAAGCGCGTGGCCCGCCGCCTCGATCCCATGCGCCCCATCACCGAAGCCATGAATGGATCGTGGGGCACGGGCCTTTCCGCCGTGGTCGACGTGCAGGGGTTCAACTACGGCGACGGCCCGCGAATCGATGCGTTCCACTCCAAGTTTCCCAAACAGTGGTCCATGGGCACCGAGGTCGCGAGCACCGTGTCCACCCGCGGCATCTACGCCAACGACAAGGCGCGCGGCTACGTCGAAGCGTACGACACGCAGAAGCCCGGCTGGGGCGCCACCGCCGAAGCATGGTGGACGACGTATGCGGCGCGGCCGTTCCTGGCCGGCGGATTCGTCTGGACCGGCTTCGACTATCGCGGCGAGCCGACGCCCTACGCGTGGCCGTGCATCAACTCCCACTTCGGCATCATGGACACGTGCGGGTTCGCCAAGGACAACTTCTACTATTACCAGGCGTGGTGGGGCACGAAGCCGGTCGTGCATCTCTTCCCGCACTGGAACTGGTCCGGCGAGGAGGGGCACGAGATCGAGGTCTGGGTGCACAGCAACGCCGAGCAGGTGGAGCTGTTCCTCAATGGGGCGAGCCTCAGCCGCCAGACCGTGCAGCCCAACACGCACCTGGCATGGCGCGTGCCCTACCAGCCCGGCACACTCGAAGCGCGCGGCTACGTGAAGGGAAGAGTCGTGGCGAGCGACACGCGCGCGACGACCGGCGCTCCGACGGCCATCCAACTCGTGCCCGACCGAACCTCCATCGCGGCCGACGGCGAGGACCTGTCGGTGGTCGAGGTGCGCGTCGTGGACGCCCAGGGACGCATGGTCCCGACCGCCGACGACAAGATCACTTTTGTGATTTCGGGAGCCGGGCGCCTGCTCGGCGTGGGCAACGGCGATCCGAGCTGCCACGAATCGGACAAGCAGCCGGTGCGCAGTGCGTTCAACGGCAAGTGCGTGGCGATCGTGCAGGCGTCAAAGTCTCCGGGCGACCTGCGGATCACGGCGTCCGCGTCCGGACTCGCGTCGGGGTCCGCCGTCGTCACCTCCACCGCGGCGGTTCCGCGTCCTTCGGCCTGACGAACGCACGACGGGCCGGGCGGCGCGACGTTCGCTGCCCGGCCCGCGCGCTCCGTGGGGGTGGCGCGAATCGTTACGCGGCCGCCCCCGGCTCCGAGTACATCTGGCACCCGACGTAGGCGCCGATCACGAATTCCACGAGCGCGGTCACGGCGGCGACGCACATGAATTCGGACGACACCAGCCGGTACAGATAGAGAGACGAGTAGGCCAACGTGCCCACGAACCAGACGAAAGCTCCCGCGCACATCGCGGTCTTCGCGCCCGCGCCGAACCGCGGCCGGATGGCGGCGTAGCACCAACCATAAGGGAGAACGGTCCGGCGGGGCCAGAGGGAACTGGCAAGGGGCTACCCGGCGCGGATCAGCTGCCAGCCGTCTCGCGCATCAGCGTCCACAGGCGGGCCACGTGCTCGCGCTCCGTGGCCTCGGCGCCGATCGACACCCGCACCATCCAACGCCCGTCGAGCGTCGACGGCGTCAGATAGGCGTCCCCCGAGCGGTTGATCCGGTCCACCCAGTCGAGCGTGTGGCGGTCGAGGGCCTCGCCGCCCAACCCCGGCGGCTCGTGGCGCGCGCACACGGTCTGCAGCCCGACGGGGGCCAACACGCGCCAGTGCGGCTCGGCGCGCACCTGCGCCTCCAGCCACTTCGCGTTCTCGAGGTCGCGCCGGATGCGTGCCTGGAGTCTCACCACTCCCTGTTCGCGGATCAGGAACCAGAGCTTGAGCGCGCGGAACCGCCGGCCCAGCGGAATGCCCCAATCGCGATAGTTCGTCACGCGTCCGTCGGCGGCGCTCTGCAGATAGCTGGGATTGGTGGACATCACGCGCACGAGATGCTCGGGCTCGCGCACGTAGTACAGCGAGCAGTCGAACACCGCGCCCAGCCACTTGTGCGGATTGAGCACCAGTGAGTCGGCCGCTTCCACGCCCTCCCACATCCAGCGCAGCTCGGGCACGATCATGGCCGAGCCCGCCATGGCGGCGTCCACGTGCAGCCAGAGGCCGTATTCGCGCGCCACCGCGGCGATCTCCCGCACCGGATCGATCGCCGTGGTGCCGGTCGTGCCGGTGGTGGCGACCACGGCGCAGGGATTCCGCCCCGCGGCCGCGTCGGCTGTAATCAACTCGCGGAGCGCGTCGGCGCGCATGGCGTACCCGCCGTCGTGGGGTACGAGGCGCACGTGGTCGCGGCCGAAGCCGGCGAGCAGCGCCGCCTTGTCCACCGAACTGTGGGCATGAGCGGACACATATACGGTCAGCGGCCGTCGCTCCGCCTGGAGCCCCCCGTGGACCAGCGAGTAGCCGGTGGCCCGCTCGCGCGCGCAGATGAGGGCCACGAGGGTGCTCGTCGACGCCGTGTCCTGGATGACGCCGCTCCACGCATCGGAGAGCCCGACCATCTGGCGCATCCAGTCGGTGACCACCTCTTCGAGTTCGGTGAGCGCGGGGCACGCCTGCCACGACAGGCCCACCGCGCCGATGCCGCTGCTGAGGTAGTCGCCGAGCACGCTGGCCAGCGAGGCGCCGCTGGGAAAGTACCCGAAGAAGTCGGGCGACTGCCAGTGCGTGATGCCCGGCGCGATGATCGTGTCGAAGTCGCGGAGCATGGCGTCGAACGGCTCGCCTTGCTCCGGCGGCGACGGCGGCAACTGGGCCCTGATCTCGCCCGGCGTGGTGCGCGCCATGACCGGCCGCTCGGCGATGTGCGCCCGATACTCGGCCACCCAGTCCACCACGGCGCGTGCGTGTTTGCTGAAGTCCGAAGGGTTCATGCCGGGACCCGATGATGCCACGGATTGGCGCCGACGGCACATCGTGGTCACGTGCCCACTTGCCCACTCGGCGCCGAGGGAAACATAGTATGGGTATGTCTGCGACGACGACCCACTGGACCGTGGAGATGCGCAATGCGCTGCCGGACGACGGCCAGCGCTACGAGGTCATTGACGGCGAGCTGTTCGCGACCGCGGCACCGCGCATGGTGCACCAGGTGGCGTTGGGCGCGTTGCACCTCATCCTCGCGCCATACCTCCGCGAGCGAAAGGTGGGGTTCGCCATCCTCTCGCCGGCCGACGTCGAATTCTCCGATGACACCGTGGTCGAGCCCGACCTGTTCGTGATTCCACCGGTGAACGGCCATCGCCCCAAGGATTGGCGCACGGCGGGCCACATGATGCTCGCCATCGAGATCCTGTCGCCAAGCACGGCGCGCCTCGACCGCGTGCGCAAGCGAGCCCTGTATCGGCGCGAAGGGGTAGACGAGTACTGGATTGTGGACGTGGATGCGCGCGAGGTGCACCGCTGGCGCCCGGGGGACGAGCGGCCGGAGGTACTGAGCAAGCAACTGGTGTGGCGGCCGGCGGGGGTGGCAGACGACGCGACGGCGTTGACGATTGATCTGGAATCGCTGTTCGCGGAAATCACTGACGAATCGTGATTCCGCTGTCCGGCTGTCCGACTTCCCAACGGTCAGACAGCCGGATGGTCAACCCGCCTCCCCCTACGTATTCGGAACCACCACTTCCTGCGGCGTCACGCTGTAGCCCCCCGCCGTGCCGTCGCCGAGTTCGCCGCTGTCGTCGTAGCCCCAGCAGTAGGCGGTTCCATTCGTCGACAGACTGCACGCGTGGAACGAGATCCCTGCGCTCACCGAGGTGAGCGTCTGCGTGCTGGCCACCGGCTGCGGCGTGCTGCTCCCGGTCGTGGACCCGTTGCCCAGTGCGCCGAAGCTCCCCGAACCCCAGCAGAATACCGCCCCGGCCGCCGTCGCGGCGCAGCTGCTGAGCTCGCCCGTGGTCACGGACGCGAACGTGTTGCCGCCAGCCACGGCGAGCGGCGTCGCACTACCCAGCGACGTGAAACCTGTACCGAGTTGCCCATTGGCCGAATTGCCCCAACAATACGCGGCGCCGCTGGTCGTGAGGGCGCACGTGTGGTACACACCGGCGCTGATCGACGCCAACTGAAGTCCACCGGCAACCGCCACGGGCACGTCGCTGTCCGCGGTGCCGCCGTTGCCGAGCACCCCGTACCCGCCCGAGCCCCAGCAGTAGCCCGCGCCGGCGGTCGTGACGCCGCACGTGAACACGCCCCCCGCGCTCACCGACGCGAATGTCAGCCCGCCCGCCACGAGTGCCGGCGTGGTGGTGTTCTGACCGACGGTGCCATTGCCCAATTCCCCGCTTTCGTTGGCCCCCCAACAATAGGCCTGGCCCGCCGTGGTCACTCCACACGTGTGCGAGTAGCCGGCGCTCAACATCGCGAAGCTCAGCCCGCCCGCGACTGCCACCGGCGTTCCGCTCATGGTGGTGGCCGTGACGTTGCCCAGCTCGCCCTGCGCGTTGTCACCCCAGCAATACGCGCTGCCGCCGGACGTGAGACCGCACGTATGCGCGTACCCTGCGGCGAGCGATACGAAGCTCAACCCGCCTGACACGGGCAGCGGAAACGGCGAAACCGCGTTGGCACTGTCGTTGCCCAGTTGGCCTTGCGCGTTGCTCCCCCAGCAATACGCGCTCCCGCCCGACACCAACGCGCAGCTGTGTTCGAACCCGGATACGACGGCGGTCACCGACGTCAGCGGTTTGGTGGAGGGCAGCGTGACGGTGATCGCCGACGTCGCCGAGATGGAGTCGACCTTCGCCGTGATCGTCGCCGTACCCGCCACCAGCGCCCGTACGACGCCGGAGTCGGACACCGTCGCCACCGACGAATCGCTGCTCGACCAATGCACCGTATCGGTGGTGATGATGTTACTGGACTTGTCGTAGGCCACGGTGGTCAGGCGGACCGTATCGCCGATCGCCATCGTGAACGACGTCGGAGTGACGGCCACCGTCGTCACCGGTCCCACACCCGGCAAGGTGGAGGAGGAGTGCGAGCTGCACGCCGCGAGCGCAGCAGCGACGACGGCGGCGAGCAGGCGGAGAGACGCCGGCGAGAGCACGCGCGGGCAAGGGGAGCGACGGTGGGGGCGAATAGCGGCAAGGGTGGACATGTGGGCAGTGAGGGTCGGGAGGCAGCACGTCCGGGGAGGGACCCGAATATTACACGATGTACAGGCGCGCGTTCCGGACTGGGCGCGACCCGCGCCCCATCACTCGGCCAGGTTCCCCAGCACCTCGAGGGCCCGCGCGACGTCGGCGGCCGTGGTCGCCATGCCCACTGAAGCGCGCACGGCGCCCACTGCCACGTCGGGGCCCATGCATGCCGCGAACCGCTCCAGCGTGAACCGCTCGGCCGTCTCGCTCAGGCAGCGGTCGGCCTCCGGCGCCCGGAGCCCGAACGCCCGCTCGCTGGCCCCCGGATTGCAGAAGCACCCGCCGCGCACCGCCACCCCGCCCTCGCTCGCGCGGTCCTCCACCACCGCAAACGGAATGGGCCGCCCCCTCACGTCGACCAGGTTGAAGGCCACGGTGCCACCCCGCGCGTCGAGAGTGCGTGGCCCGTAGATCACGGCCTGCGGCCGCCCGTTACGGTGGGCCAGCGCCTGCAGCCCCTCCAGCAACTCTCCCGTCCGGCGGCGAACGTGCGCCGAGAGTCGCGCCATGCCCAGGCCCTCCATGAACCTGATCCCGGGCGCCACCGCGGCCAGGCTCAGAAAGTCCGGGGTCCCGTCCTCGAATCGTTCAGGCACGGCCGCCAGTTGGTGCCGGCGGTTCTGCACCGACACGAAATCCACGGTGCCGCCCGCGAACCACGGACGGCGCAGCCGCGCCAACGCTTCGCGCCGGGCCACGAGCGCGCCCACTCCGGTGGGGTATCCGAAAATCTTGTAGAACGACAGGGCGACGAAGTCCGCCGGGTGGTCGCGCAGACTGAGCGGGTTGGTGGGGGCGAACGCGGCGGCATCGAGCAGGACGTCGAACCCAAGCCCCTTGGCCACGCTCACCAGTTCCAGGGGGTGCTTGGCCCCCGAGAAGTTGGACTGCGCCGGAAACGCGAACAGGCGGGGCGACCGCCCCGAGGCCGCAGCCCCCGCGGCGACTGCGGCCGGCGCGTCCGCCAGGCGCAGCTCGTCGTCCAAACCCAGGTACGACACGCGAGCGCCTGCACGCGCGGCAAATTCGCGAATGCCGTTCACGGAGTTGTGATTGTCGGCCGTGAGCAGGCACGCCCCGCCCTCGGCGAATGGATAGCTCTCCGCCACCAGTTTGATCGCCGCGCTCGCGTTGGCCGCGAAGATCACGGTGTACTCCGACGCGTCGGCATCGAGGAACCCGAGAACCGTCGAGCGCGCGTCCTGCATCACCTCGGTGCTGGCGCGGGAGGGCGCATGCCCGGAATGCGGGTTGCCGAACACGCCATCGCGGAGCACGCGCGCGTGGCCCTCCACGAGGCTCGCGGGGTAGAGCCCGCTCCCAGTGTAGTCGAGATAGGCGAGGCCCTGGGTGTCCAGCCGCGCGAATTCGCGCCGCCGCAGGTCGGCGAAATCCGCGTCGAGCGATGTTTCCGGCGTCAGACCAGCGGTCGTCGATTTCATCAGCGCACCAACCCGCGCATCCTACGCTCCCGTGTCGCGTTTCGCTCGGCGGGGCCCACGCCGTCGGACGGAGCCCGGTCCCGCGCTCCGCGCCCTGAATCAAGCAGCGGCGACGGCCCGCGGTCAATTCCGCCGTCCCCGCGGCGCGCCGACGCTCGGGCTCGTCCCGCTGCGTTCACGCGCCCTCGCGCGCCAACGCGCCCAGCGCGTCGTGCAGCCGTACCATCGCCAGCGTATCCACCTTGCAGTAGGCCAGCAGCTGCACCCGATAGCGTTCCCACTCCTCGTCGGTCACCTGTCCCATCGCGCGCAGACCGATCACACCGGTCGCGGCCTCACCGTCGCCAATGGCCAGTGTGGCGTAGCTGAGATCGGGCACCAGCACGGGCAGCACCTTCTTGATCGACAGGCTGCCGTGAAAGTCGGGGTGCGCCACTGCACTCTGCACCACCGGCAGCAGATCGAACAGGCGCCCCACCGCGTGCTCCAGATCGCTGGCCAGCGCCGGCACCTGCCGGCCCAGCCAATTCAGGCGCTGGCGCTCGAACGACGAGTACACGACGATCGAGCCCGCGCCGCTCAGGGCTCCCAGCAGGTTCCGCGCGAACTCCTCGACATCCGGCGCCGCCGGATCCACCAGCAGTTCCCGGTGATCCACGTTTCCGCCGGACGCGCGCCGGTGCACCGAGTACTGAATGGGGATCACGTCAAACGGCGCGATGCCGCGAAAGGGCGGCAGGGCCAGCGACAGCGTTTCAAAGTCGAGGTAGACGGCCGGTTCCCGGATGTCCGACAGGCGGCTCAACGCCTCGCGTACCGCTATCAACCCGCCGGCCACCACGGCGCGCCGGTGCAGCTGCTGGACGGGCGTGAGCTTGGCGGTGGCGGGCACCTCCGGAATGCGCGTGATGCCGTCGGCGATCCACTCGTCCACCTTCTTGGAGCGGATGCTCGGCAGTTCGAACACCGGGTCGTGCGGACCGTCCGTGAAGCAGCGCACGCCGCGAAATTCGCACTGCCGGCAGGCGGCCTGGAGCACCGCGTCGGGCGCCCCGGACGCGGCCACGATCGCGTACGCGGGCTCGAGCAACGGCGCGAACTCGGCAGCACGCGCCAGCACCGGTTCGGTCACGGTCAGTCGGACGAGCGGTTCCTGTCCATTGTCCACCCGCCAGTCGGCGTTGACGAGCAGCAGTTCCGCCGCCGTCACCCGCTCGCCGGCCGCCGCGACGACGGCCACGGTGTACGCGAGATCGTCTAGGTAGGCCGGCCGGTCGCGGATGCCGGACTTCACTTCGATCACGCGCCATCCGTCGCCGTCGCGGATGAGGGCGTCGGGACGCGCCATGGCGTGCGCGGCGACCACCGGCACCTCGAATGCCGTGCGGACCGTCCGGTTCGCCAGCACCGACCGGCCTTCGTCGACCCAGTCGGGCGTCGCCGGCCCGCGCAGGTCCACGCCTGGTCCGAGCATCTCGCGCGCCAGCGCGCCGATGGCATTGCCCTGGGCGAAGCGGAACTGCTCGCCGGGACCGGGCGCGGTGGTGTGGGGGTCGGCGTGGTGCAGCAGCCAGCCGCGGCGGGGGCAGACCAGCGATTCGAGAAACACCCGCTTGGTGAGCCGCCGGCCGGGTTCCTCGTGGACCGCGTCAGTCATCGACCGCTCCGGTCAGAAGTGCCGTTCGACGAGCGCGAAGCGCGCCCGGAACGCCTGGGGCGACAGGGGCCACCCGTAGGTCACGGGAGCGAACCACACGAATCCGGCCAGCGCCGCAATAAGTATACCATAATAGATCGCGGCCCGCGGCCCGCGCGGAAACCGCCAGCTGCCGGCGGCCGTGGCCGCCCCGTCCGGTGGCGCCACCCGGGGCTCCAGCTCTCCCGCCCAGGCCCCCACCGCGATCACGGCCAGCCCCAGACTGTACACGAACGCCATGAAATACGAATACTGGTACATGAGCCGGTGGATCAGGACGAACGGCAGGAAGTTGAACAGGTAGGCTGCGCCCAGGATGATCAGCGGTTCGCGCCACGCGCGCGCCCGCGCGCGGCGCAGCGCCAGCCCGATTCCGCCCAGGAGCAGCGCCACCGGAATGCCGTACCACACCACCGGATTGCCTTCCAGAAAGATCGTGGCCCGCCGGCCGTCGGGCAGCACCGGCCCCGCCCAGAACGTGATCGCGTGCTGGATCAGGGGCCAGCTGTACCACGGGGACGCCGACGAATTGGAGACGCCGACCAGCGCCGCGTCTTCCTGCCGCATCGCCACGTTCAACTCGAGGAACTTGTCGGCGAACGACAGGCGCGCATCGGCCCGGTAGTTCGGCGACCCGATCAGCGTGGCCTTGAATGGCCCCGACATGAACATGTTCCCCGGGCCGCTGCGGTCCATCCATGCGAAGTGCACGGCGAACACCGACGTGTAGATGGCCACCGGGATGGCCACCAACACGGCACCCTCCCACACCGTGCGCCGCCAACCGCCGCGTGCGCGCCAGGCATCGTACAGCCAGATCACCCCGATCAATCCGAGGGCCGAGAGTCCCGTCCATTTCATGGTCACGGCAAGCCCGGCCAACGCGGCCGTGGCCGCCAGTCGCCATAGACGTGCCCGCCCCGTGCAGCGGCGCGCCCCCAGGAAGACCGTCACCGCGCTCAGACCGAACAGCACCAGCATGCTGTCGGGCACGAGCACCCGCGACTCCACGAGCAGCGCGTTGTCGAGCAGCAGCAGCGCGCCCCCCAACGTGGCCAGGCGGCGCGATGCCCCGAGCCGCCGCAGCAGTACGTAGAACACCGGAATGATGAGCGTGCCGGCCAGAGCCGGCACGACGCGCAGCACCGGCGCCGGATGCGGCCCGGCGAGCGTGGCGATGGGCACCCCGAACAGCTTGGCGGCCAGAGCGAAAATCTGGTTGGCGAGCGGCGGGTGCACGTCCACGTAGAAGACCCGGGCGAGATAGTCGGCCACGTACTTCTCGTAATGCACCTCGTCGAACACCACGGCGTGCGGGCTGAACAGCCCCCAGAATCGGGTGAGCGCCGCACAGGCGGTGAGCAGCAGGAGTTCCGGCCGCCGGGGCCAGGAGCGTGACGACGCGGGCATGCCCAATTCTAGCGGCGCCGGCGGCGGGCCACACGCCCCCGCGCTCCGACTGGCGCTCCGGACGGAGAAAAACGAGAATTGAACAGCCAATTCCGCCACCCGGAGTCACCGCATGCCCGCTCGCGCATCACGCTCCCTCGCGCTCTGCCTCGTGCTGGTTGCGCTGCCCCTGTCGTCGATGGTCGCGCAGCAAGCGCCGGTATACCCCACGACGCGCAGGGACAGCGTAGTCGACGACTACTTCGGCACCAAGGTCGCCGATCCCTACCGATGGCTCGAAGACCAGAACTCGGCCGAGGTGGCGCGATGGGTGGAGGCGGAGAACAAGGTGACGTTCGCGTACCTGGACCAGATCCCCCTGCGCACCGCGTTCCGGACCCGGCTCACCACCCTCTGGAACACCCCATCCGTCGGCGTGCCGAGCCATATGGCGGGCCGGCTGTTCTTCCGCATGAATACGGGGCTCCAGAACCAGTCGGTGCTCTACGAGCTGGCCTCGCTCGGGGGAAAACCGGTGATGCTGATCGACCCCAACACGCTCTCGGCCGACGGCTCGGTGGATCTGGCGTCGTACGCCCCGTCGCCGGACGGTAAGTACCTGGCGTTCGGGTTGTCGTCGGGCGGCTCCGATTGGGAGGAGTTGCACGTGCGCGACCTGGCCACGGGGCGCGCGGTCGCCGACACCGTCCATTGGGTGAAGTACTCCGGTATCTCCTGGACCAGGGACGGACGGGGCTTCTTCTACACGCGCTTCCCGGCGCCGCCCAAGGATCAGGTGCTCACGGCCGCCGCCCTGAACGGCAAGATCTACTACCACCGGGTGGGAACGAGCGACACCGCGGACCAGCTCATCTACGAGCGCCCCGACCGTCCCGACTGGTACGAGGGCGCGAGCGTGACCGACGACGGCCGATACCTGTTCATCACCCTGAACCACGGCACGAACCCCGAGAACCTGCTCTACTACGCCGACCTCGGCGACCCGATGCACCCCGACGTCGGCGCCGCCATCCGCGCCGTGAACACGTCGGACGATGCCGAATACGGGCCGATCGGCAACATCGGGAACACGGTGTTCCTCGAGACCACCAAGGACGCGCCCAACCGGCGCATCATCGCCCTCGACCTCCCCGACACCGCGCTCGCCCACGCCCGCACGGTCGTGCCCGAAACGAAGAACAATATTCAGAGTTCTTTGATAGCCGGCGACCGGGTCGTGGTCCAGACGCTGGAGGACGTGCAGAGCCGCGTGCGCCTGTACGCGCCGGGCGGCGCCCTCGTGGGTCAGGTGGTGCTGCCCGGGGTGGGCGCGGTGGAGGCGCTCGGCGGCCGGGCCGGCCGGCCCGAGCTGTTCTACGCGTTCTCGTCGTATCTCGCGCCCACCACCGTGTACCGCTACGACTTCGCCACCAGGCGGAGCACGGCGTTCAGCCCGCTGCCCCGCAAGACGCCGTTCGATGCGTCGCCGTACGAGACCAGGCAGGTGTTCTACCACTCGAAGGACGGCACGCGCGTGCCGATGTTCATCACCGCCAGGAAGGGAGTGACGCTCGACGGATCGCACCCGACCATTCTCTATGCGTACGGCGGGTTCGACATCGCCACCCTGCCGGCCTATAGCCCCACCGTGGCCGTGTGGCTGGAGCACGGCGGCATCTACGCCGTGGCCAACATCCGCGGCGGCAGCGAGTACGGCGAGGCCTGGCACCACGCCGGCCAGCTGGCCAACAAACAGAACGTGTTCGACGACTTCATCGCCGCGGCCGAGTACCTGATCAGGGAGAAGTACACGTCCCCGGCGCACCTGGCCATCCACGGCTACTCGAACGGCGGGCTGCTCGTCGGCGCGGTGGAGGAGGAGCGGCCCGACCTCTTCGCCGCGGCCTACCCGGGCGCCGGCGTCATGGACATGCTGCGCTATCAGAAGTTCAGCGCCGGCATCGGATGGGTGCCCGAGTACGGCTCGTCCGACAACCCGGAGCAGTTCAGGTACCTGATCAAGTTCTCCCCGGTCCAGAACGCGAAGCCCGGCGTCTGCTATCCGGCCACCATCGTGACCACCGCCGACCATGACGACCGGGTGGTGCCGGGACACTCATATAAGTTCACGGCCGCGATGCAGGCGGCGCAGGGATGCAAACGCCCCATTCTCATCCGGGTGGAGACCAAGACGAGCCACGGGTACATGCCCACGGACAAGCGCATTGCCCAGCTGGCCGACGTGTGGGCGTTCACGGCGTGGGAGACGGGGATGAAGAACTAGCCTATCCTTGCGCCCGGCCCCCGCTGGCCGCTTTTTCCTTCAATGCCATCCGGCAGCAAACACCCGCACCGGCTCCACACGCCGACCCGCCGCCGCGGCCTGTCGCTCGGCGTGAAGCTGCCGCTGTTCATCGGTGGCCTGGTGGCGCTGGTCATCGTCGTCAACACGTGGAGCGGGTTTCGCGTCCAACGGCAGACCGAGACCGCTGAGGCCGAACGCCGGCTGACCAACGTGGCGGCCGAGTTGGTGCGGGAACTCCAGACGTCGAGCACGGCGAGGGCCGCCGAATTGCAGCTCGCGGCGCAGCGCCCTGCCATCCGGGCCTACCTCGCGGCGCTCCCTGCGGCGCGAGACCGCCTCGCCGACGCCGCAATGATCCCGCTCCTCACGGTGGGCGCTCCGGTCCAGAGCGTGGCCGTGGAGCTGTGGAGCGCCGACGGGCGCGTGCTGCTGAGCACCGGCACGGCCGCGAACTTTCACGATCGCGCACGCGACGAGGGGCTCATGCGACGGGCGCACGACACCGACGAAGCCGTGATCGGCGGCCTGCGAATGGCGAACGACTCGGTGGCGTACGTCGCGGCCGTCCGTGTGACCGTCGACGGGCGCGTGGCGGGGTACGTCGTCCACTGGCGCCGCCTCACCACGCAGCCGGTGAGCCGACAGGACGTGGACAGGCTCATCGGCACCGGCGGCCGGATCTTCGTGGGCGACGTGCGGGACAGCGTGTGGACGAATCTCGCCACGAGCGCGACGCCGCCTCCCATCGACGTCGCGAAGGTGACCGGCGTGATGAAGTACCACCGCCGGGCCGGCGACATGCTGGCGGTGGCGCGCCTCGTGCCGGCCACGCCCTGGGCGGTGGTGGTCGAGTTCCCGGCCGATTCCGTGAACGCCACCGCGCGGGAGACCGTGCGGCGGCTGCTCGCCGTCGACGCGCTCGTGCTGCTGCTCGGGCTCGCCGGCGCGTGGTGGCTGAGCCGCCGGATCACCACACGACTCAGGCGCTTGACCGCCGGCGTCGGGTCCGTGGTCTCGAACGACCCCGGCGGCTCGACGGCGGCGCCCCACATCGACCTCGCGGCAGGCGACGAGATCACGCGTCTCGGCGCGGCCTTCGACTCCATGGGGCGCCGTGTATCCGAAGCCCTGACGGCGCGCGAACTGTCGGAAGCGTATTACCGGGATCTGTTCGAGTCCATTCCGCTGCCGGTGTACCTCGTGGCGTTGGACACGCTCGCGTTCCTGGCGGTCAACGCCGCGGCCGTGGACTACTATGGCTACAGCCGCGACGAATTCCTCGCGCTGTCGCTTCGCGACATCCGTCCGCCGGAGGAGGTAGCGCGCATGGAGGCGGATCTCCTCAAGCTCGGTCCGCGCCCGGAATCGCGCGGCACCTGGCGCCACCTCAAGCGCGACGGCACGGTCACCGAGGTCGAGATCGTGTCCCACGAAATCCCCTTCCGGGGCCAGCGCGCCGCGCTGACCGTCGTCACCGACGTCACCGAACGCCACCGCGCCCAGCAGGCGCTGCGCCGGTCCGAGGAACGGTACCGGACGCTCATTCGCGAATCGCCCTACGGCATCGCGTTGTCGACGCCCGAAGGCGTGATCGTCGAAGCGAACCCGGCGCTCGTCGGCATGCTCGGCTACACGTCGGGCGACGAACTGGTCGGCAAGTCGGTGGCCGAATTGTACCAGGACCCCGCGGAGCGCGACGTGATCTCCCGGGCGCTGAATGCCACGGGCTACTGCCGGCGCGAGGCGCTCCAGTGGAAGCGGCGCGACGGCGGCCTGATCACCGCCCGGCTCACCGCGCGCCTCGTGGCCGCGACGCGCGAATCGGACGCGTACGTCGAGGCGATCGTGGAGGACGTCACGGAACGCGTGCGCCTGGAGGAGCAGTTCCAGCTGGCCCAGCGCATGGAAGCGGTGGGCCGCCTGGCCGGTGGCATCGCGCACGACTTCAACAATCTGTTGACCGTGATCATGACCACCACCGAACTGCTGCTCGACAGCGAGTCCGCGCAGGGGCCGCAGCATGCCGAACTGCAGGACGTGTACCGCAGCGCGCAACGGGGCGCCGAACTGACGCGCCAACTCCTCGCCTTCAGCCGGCGGCAGGTGCTCTCCATCCAACCGATGAGCGTGAACAAGCTGGTCGCGGACGTCGAGAGCCTGCTCGGACGCCTGCTCGGCGAGGATGTGCAGCTGAAATCGGTGCTCACGACCGGGCCCGATATCGTGCGCGCCGACCCGAACCAGGTGGAGCAGGTGCTGCTCAACCTGGCGGTGAATGCCCGCGATGCGATGCCGGAAGGTGGCCAGCTCGTCATCGAGACCGAGGCGATCGAGCTCGCGGTCGGCCAAGGGATGGCCGGCGAGCCCATGGCGCCCGGCGCTTACGTGCGGATCGTGGTATCCGACAACGGCGAGGGCATGCCGCCGGACGTGCGCGAGCACGCGTTCGAGCCCTTCTTCACCACCAAGGGAAAGGACAAGGGCACGGGGCTCGGACTCGCCACGGTCTACGGCGTCGTCAAGCAGCTGGGCGGCTACGTGTGGTTGTACAGCGAGGTGGGCCTCGGCACGACGTTCAAGATCTATCTGCCACGGGTGGAGGACGCCCCCCGCCAGCGGGCCCCGGAGCCGTCGCGCCGCCAGGCCACCGAGGGCTCCGAGACGATCCTGATCGCCGAGGACGAGGACGCCATCCGCACCCTCCTGAGCCGGGTGCTCACGAGCCGCGGCTACACCGTGATCGCCGAGGCGAGCGGCGAGGACGCGCTCCGCCGCGCCGCCGAGCACCGCGGCGCCATCGACCTGCTGGTGACCGACGTCGTGATGGCCGGCATGACCGGCCCGCAACTCGCAGCCCGCCTGGCCGACCTCCACCCCGAGACCATTCCACTCTTCTTATCCGGCTACACCGACGAAGCCGTACTCAAATTCGGCGTCGCCACGGGCCGCATGGCCTTCCTGCAGAAGCCGTTCACCCACACGGTGTTCCTGGCAAAAGTGCGGGATGTGCTGACGGGTAGGAGCGAAGGACAGTAAGACAGTAGGACGGAAGCCGGCGTTCCGCAGTTATCCGTCCTACTGTCCTACCCTCCTCCCGTCCTACTTCTTCACCTCCACCTGCCCCCGGATCTCCCCGCCCGGATGCGCCGCCGTGTGCACGTTCACGTACGCGTCGCCGTTCGCGAGCAGCGTCTTGAGCGAATCGCCCGAGACCCCTTTGCTCACGTCCTTGGCCAGATCGATGTAGCCCCTGGCGAGCGTGCCGCGCGCCTCATGCTTGATCTCGAAGCTGTAGACCGGCGGCCCCGACGCACCGACCTTGCCCACGTGGATGTGCGCCATCGTGGCCGGTCCGCTCAGGCCGGCCACGGTGAGCGTGTACCGCAGCCGCGTCCCTTCGAGCACCAGTGTTGCGGTCCCCGTGCCGGTCACCGTGGTCGCGGGCGTCTCGCTGGCGCCGGTCATGTGCGCGACGTAGGTGACGGGGGGGGCCGGCCGCACCGGGTGCGTGGGCGTGGCCCATCCCGACACGGCGAGGGCGGACGCGGCGATGGCGAGCAGACGAACGTTCATGGCATGTTCTCCTGGAAATGGGACCGGGCCCCCCACGGCGCGCGGGGATCGCCCACAACGAGATCGGTGAAAGGCTCACGGGGATGGGAGGCCGGCCCGACAGACGGCCCCGATCGCACGCGCTACGCTGCGGCATAGGTGGCGTGCGCCCACCCCAATGGAACCACGCGAGGGGGGGACACGTTCCATCAATCTTGGGGGGCCGGATGCCGAACGCCACACCAACCAGTACTGCGCCCGGAGCACCGGCCACCGAACGGGCCCAATTGACGGCCCCACGGCACGTGCTGGCCTTCGGTCCGGCCGCCGTCGCCCGCAGCACGCCGCGCATGTGGGCCATCCTCCGCGTTCTCCGGCGGCACGGCATTCTGGGCGCCGTCCGCGGCCGCCGGCACTGGCCCGACCCGGTGGCCGTCCGCACGGCGCTCGAGGAACTCGGCGTGGTGTTCCTCAAGTTCGGCCAGGTGCTCGCCGTGCGGCGCGACCTCTTGCCCGACGAGTACACCGGCGAACTGGAGCGGCTGCACGACGCCCTCTCGCCCATGCCGTTCGCCGACGTGGCGGCGGCGGTGGAGCACGACCTGGGAGGCCGGCTGCGCGACCACTTCGCGACGGTGGACGAGCGGCCCCTGGCGGCGGCGACCATCGCCCAGGTTCACCGCGCCACGCTGCCCGACGGGCGCGAGATCGTGCTCAAGGTGCGCCGCCCGGGGCTCGAGAGCCGCGTGGCCGAGGACGTGTCCATTCTCGCCTATCTCGCCGCGCTCGCCGAGCGCTACGTGCCGCGGCTGCAGACGTTCGACCTGGTGGGGCTTATTCAGGAATTCCGATACAGCCTGCAGCGCGAGCTGGACTTCCGTCTGGAAGCGCGCACCATCCGCCGTTTCCGCGATGCGTTGCGCGACGTGGACGGCGTGTGGACGCCGGACATCGTGCCGGCCTATTGCGGCCAGGGCGTGATCGCCATGGAATTCTTTCGCGGCGTGCGGGTGGACCGCTACGCCGAAACGCACCCCGAGGCGCGCGCCCACCTCGCGCGCACGATCGCTTCGCTGCTCCTCCATCAGATCTTCGAAGCCGGGCTCTTCCAGGCCGATCCGCATCCCGGGAACCTGGCCGTACTCGCCGACGGGCGCCTCTGCCTGCACGACTTCGGCATGGTGGGCGAACTCGACGCGGCCATGCGCGACAGCCTCACGGCCCTGCTCGATGCCGTCGTGCGCGGCGACGTGCGCGACACGGCCGACGCGTATCTCGACGTCGGCCTCGTCGGGGCCGACGTCGACCGGCCGGCACTGGAAGCCGATCTCAGCACCCTCCTGCGCCGCATCCACGAGCAGGACCTGGCCGAGGTCTCGGTGGGCGACGCACTCCAGTCGCTATTGCGCGTGGGCACGAACCACCGCATTCGCAATCCGGGCCCCATCCTGCTCCTCACGCGCGCCTTCCTGCTCGCCGAAGCCGTGATGCGCGATCTCGACCCATCGCTGAGCGTCGCCCAGGCCTTCCAGGACGAGTTGCGCCGGGTGGCCGTGCGGCGCTTCGCCCCCGCCCGGCTGATCGACGACGCGCGCCACGTGAGCCGGGACCTGGAACGGCTGCTCGGCACCGGGCCCGCCGACGTCCGGCGCACGCTGCGCCGGCTGGCCGACGGGGACCTGGGGCAGGTCCACATTCCGGCGTTGGAGCGCACCGAACGGCGCGCCACCCGCGGCATCGAGCGCCTGGCCGGCGCCGTGGCGTCGGCGGCGCTGCTCGTCTCGGGGAGCCTGCTGGTGGTGGCCGGCGGCTGGTACCGCTACGCCGGCGATCCGTTGCTCGTCATGGGCGCCGTCGGCACCGCCGTGGTCGGGCTCGGCGCGTGGCGGGCACGCGCCCGCTAGCCGACCGACCGAGCAGCGCGTTCTGCGCGCGGGCCGAGCGGCAGATCGCGGAACCGCACCAGGTAGAGCACGGCGAGCAGCACCGCGGCCACCAGAACCGCCCACGAGCGCTGCTCCGGCGCGGTTTCGATCGTGACCGATACCACGTCCCCGGCCGCGAGCCCACCGACCGACAGCCGCACGGCCCGCCGATCGTCCGCCGTGTCGGGTGACATCGGCCACACCCCGGCGCGCCGGTCCGACGGCGGTATCGTGTAGCTCACGTTCCGCGCCAGCCGCCCCGGCGGCAGTTCGATGACCAGATGGTACTCGTCGATCGTGGTGCCGGTGGCGTTGGCGAACCGGTACGCGAACACGTCGCCGAGCGCGCGCCCCGCGAACTCGGCGCGAATGCGAGCCGCGCCGCCGCCGGCCAACCGCACCAACAGCCGCGACACGGACGCGCCCGATTGGACCTCCGCCGACGCGCCGGGGGGCAGTTCCAGGCGAGTGGCGCCGCCGAGCGGCCACGCCACCGGGATCTCCACCACGCCCGCGTGGGCGCCGGCGACGACCACGTCCAACGCGATCGCCGCGCGGTCACCGGTGAGCACGATCCGTTCGCCGTACGACGTGATGGTATCGGCCGGCCCCGCCGCCTGGAGCAGCGCCGCCGCTACGAGCGCGGCCAGCATCATACGCGGGCCCCGAATGACGGCGTGAGCCCCAGCCAGTGGAAGTAGGTGGCCCCGGCGATCAGCAATAGCAGATAGCCGACGGTGCACACGGTGAGCCCGTAGCGAAGGTTGTCACGCGCCGAGTACTGGTTGGTGGCGTAGAGGATGACGTTGGGCTTGCCGCTGATCGGCAGCCCGATCACCCAGTCGATGGTGAACGCCGCGGGCAGCGCCAGGCTCGCCGGGTCCCAGCCCAGGCCGCGGGCCAGCAGGATGATCACGGGAATCATGATCACCGTGCGCACCGTCTTGGACGTGGAGAGGAGGTGGCTGTACAGCATCACGGCGATGACGACGGCGTAGGTGTAGCCGAACGCCACGTGCTGGAGCCGGAGACCGCCGAAGATGCGCTGCACGGCCCATGCGGCGGCGCCGGTGCTGTCCAGGGCCAGTCCGCCGGCGTAGGCGCCGGCACTGAACACCATCAGATGCCAGGGAATGTCGGTGTCCTGCCACTCGAGCAGGCCGACGCGTGGCATGAGGGCGATGGCGGCGCCGACCATGGCCGAGATCGGGGCGCCGAGTTCGAGGCCGAACCAGCGCTGCTGGTACCGGTCGGTGGCCCAGAGAAAGATGACGAGGAAGAAGATGGCCAGGGCCCGCCATTCCCTGGCGCTGATCGGGCCCATCGCGGCCTTCTCGCGGGCCACGACGTCCAGTCCGCCGGCAATGACGGGCCGCCGCTCGGCGGGCGGGATGCGAAAGATCACGCGCGGCCCGAGCCACCAGGCGAAGAACACGGTGAGCACGGCCACCGGCGCCGAGGCGATCAGCCAGTCCGTGTAGTAGACCCGGTGCCCGCCCAGGCTCTGGACGAACCCCACCGCGAGGATGTTGGCGGCACTCCCCGTCATCACCGTCGATGACAGAATACTAATGCCCGTGAGGTTGAGCAGGAACAGGTTCCGCCCGAAATTCGTGGGATGCTCGGACGTCGAGCCGTAGATGGCGGCCACGGCGATCATCAGCGGGAGCGTGAGCGCGGCCCGCGCCGCCGTGGCCGGAATGAGCGGCGCCAGGGCAAGTTGCAGCACCACGAACGCCCCCAGCGCCCACGACGCCCGGGCGCCGAACCGGAGAATCAGGGTCAGCGCCAGCCGCTTGGCGAGCCGCGTCTTGACCAGCATGGCGCTGAGAATGAACGCCAGGATGTTGAGCCAGATGACGTCCAGCCCGAACACGCCCATGACATCGGTGGCCCCCCACCCGCGCAGGGTGACGAGCAGCAGCATCAGCACCAGCGACGTGAGATACGTGGGCACCGGCTCGGTCACCCACCAGACCAGCGCGAGGGCGAACGCGGCCGCCGAGACCTGGCCCGCGGCGGTCAGCCCGGGGGGGGTCGGGGCATAGTAGAGCCACAGGAAGACGAGGATCCCCGCCGGAAATCCCAGGTAGCGCGCCCATCGGTCGAACGCGCCGGCGGGGGGGTGCTGCTTGGGCGACAGCGCGAACCGGTCGAGCGCCAGCAGGTGCGCCAACTCGGCGTCGCGCGCCGGGAGCGACAGGACGTCAGCCGGCATCGCGCCAGCGGGCGTAGGGGTGGCGCGTGAGATTCGAGTTGTAATATCGCGGGTCGGCCGACACCTCGGCACCGGCCCACGGCGGGAGGGCCACCACGGCGCCGACCGCCGGGAGTTCCACTTCGGCAATGATCAGCCCCGCGTTCTCGCCCTCGAACACGTCCACTTCCCACACCCGGCCTTCGAACGGCACCCGGTACCGCGTCTTCTCGATCAGCGGGCGCGCGCACAGACGGTCCAGCATCGCGTCGGCGTCGGCAACGGGAATCGGGTACTCGAATTCGAGCCGCTCGATCCCCGTCGTCGCGCCCTTGATCGTCAGGAAACCCTGATCGCCCACGGTGCGGACGCGCACCACCCGGTCGGCGTCGGTGGACAGGTAGCCCTGCCGGTACCGTTTGCCCTGCGCCGGGTCGGCGCGCCACACGTCGTGCTTGACCAGGTACTTCCGTTCGATCTCGATGGCCAAAGAACCCTCAGAGTGCCAGTCCGAACCGCATCTGCAAGATGTTGAACTTGTCGCCGGTGAGGAATGGCGCGACCCCAAGATCGGGCTTGGCATACTGGTCGTTCACCACCCGCACGTAGTTCAACATCCACTTGAAGTTTGGATTGATGTACCAGGTGACGCCCAACGTGTAGTTGTTCGCCTTGCCGCCCGTGATGTTCACGCCGGGCGAGAAGTCGTTGAGGATCATCGTGCTGGCCCGCGCCGCCACCTCCCACGCCCCGCGATCGGACTTCGGGAAGATGCGGTCGAACTCGCCCTCCTGCGGCAGGTACGGCCGACTCTCGCCGGTGATGAAGTAGCTCACGAAGGCGTACCCCCCGCCGAACCGCGCCGTGGCGAGCGCAGGATCGAGGCGGTGCACGTCCACGATCGTGTATTCGCTCTGCACCGACCACGGCCCGCGCACCGCCGCGAACTCGCCGTTGAAGTAGTTGGTATAGTCCACGTTCTTGATCTTGCCCGTGGTCAGGAACCGCACCTGGCTCACGTTGGTCTCGGGACGGGCCCGGAACCGCACCTGGTTGGCATCGGCGGGAAGACCGCCGTCGGGAGTGCGGCGGCTGGCGGACACGCCCAGGTGGACCAGGCTGCGGTCGGTGTGGATCGGGGCGATGGTGAACCGCCCGGTGAAGGCGTACCCCTCGGAATACCCGGATTCGTCCACGTCACCGGCGGCCTGGCCGAACGCGCCGACCGACGCCTGCCAGTTGGACCCCCAGCGCGACACGCCCACGCCGATGTGCCGGTCGGGCGAGAAGTTGTCGGCGTACGACCGCTCCATGAACGTGATGTACTTGGACGAGGTCAGCGTCTCGAGACTGAACGGTTCCTTGTAGTTGCCCACCCGGATCAGCGTGTTGGCGAACCCCTGATACCCGAGCCACATGTCCTTCATCTCGACGGCATTGCCCGCGAAGTCGACGTCGAATTCGCCCAGCCAGTCCTTGTACAGGGTGGTCTTGACGCCGAGCCGGGCCCGGCGGACTTCCGAGCCGTTGGCCAGATGGTTCTTCTGCCCGTCGTACACCGCGCCGTCCACCTGGATGCGCCCGTCGAGCCAGTACTTGAACGCGCTGTCCGGGGTCTGGAACACCAGATACCCCCCGTCGTAGGCGCCGGGGAGCGGGATCGGGGCGCCGCCCGTCTGCGCGCCCACGGGTACGGCGACGGCCGTCGCCGCAGCCACGCCGGTCGTCAATATGAGTTTGCGAATAGTTCCTAGCATCGCACCTCCTTGGGGGGGACGGAGGAATGATCGGGGAGCCCGAGAATGCGCTTGAGCGCCCTCGGATAATTCTCATTGGCCGCCGGATCGAGTTTCAGCTCCCGGAGCGCCGCCAGCACGCGCGCCGGATCGGCGTCCTCGAACGACACGGTGTTCCAGCGATGGCCGGCCACCGTGATCTGCCCTCGTTCCCCGTGGCACCCGGCCACCGTCACCGGAATCCGCCGCTTGGCCATCGTGACGATCCGCAACTGCCGGTGCGGCACGACGACCGTCTGCAGCAGTTCGGCCAGGGAACGAATCGGCCTCCCGTCAGCAGGCGCCGGAAGGCCCCACGCCTCGCACGCCGCCGTCAGCGCATCCACCCCGATCGGGAATGGCCGCTTGAGCAGCGGGCACCACTGCTCCAGCCCGGACGCATCGGCCCGCACAAGTCGCTTGATCTCGAGTTGCCCATCGCGGATCTTCACGTTGTGGGGCGAGAGCAGCGAGAGGAGATACGTCTCCTCCCGCTCCCCGGCGACCTGGGACCCCGTGGCACCCTCCACGGGCGGCGGCGCGGCGAACGTCCGTTCGAAGGCGCGCCACTCCCACCGGGGGACGACCGTGGCGCCGACCACGGCCGGGCCCGGTACTACCGTGTCGCTGGTCCTTTCCATCGTGGCCACGCGCTCGCTCCTCGGATCGTTCGAGAAACGTTCGCGTACCCGGGCCACCTCCCCTATCGGGCAAACCTCCAGCACCGGTCAGGCAAACGCACGGGTTTCGACGGCTTTTCTCCGACGCACCCCGGCACTACGCCCGCCCAGCGATCAGATTCGCCCACCCAGCCAGAAACCGAGCACCACGGCCCCGGCCAGCATGGCGAATCCGGGCGCTACCGCCCGCCGGAACTTCGACGACCCGAGCCCCATCGCCACCCCGAACTTGAGCACCGTGTTGGCGAGAATCCCGATCGTGATGCCCTGCGCAGCAAGCACCGAGGACGTGCCGTTGGCGACCGACCGGCACATGGACACGGTGAGTGCGTCCACGTCGGTGAGCCCGAGTACCGCGGCCGACGTCAGCACCCCTGCCGACCCCCACAACTCCCGCGCGAGCGAGAGCAGCATCATCGCAAGCTGGAACGCTACCGCCAACTGGATGGCCGACCACAGTTTGAGCGGGCTCTGCGTCTCGGGCTCGGTCGCCTCCGACGCCGCCGGCCACGGGCGTCGCAGCGCAATCGCCACGAGGCCTGCGCCCACCACCGCCGACGGCAACAGGTACACGAGCAGCTGCCGCGCCACGTCGGCATTGAGCACCGCCGCCGCAGTCACCACCCGCGCCACGAGCACGGTGCACGCCCCCATCACGCCCAGCGCGAGCGGCCCGCTCAGCCCCTCGTCCCGTCGGCTCAGCCTCGAGAATTGCAGCGTCACCGCCGTCGACGACACCAGCCCGCCGAGCATGCCCATGATGCCGTAGCCGCGCCTCGCGCCCACCGCGTGCCGCGCGATGTGCCCGGCAAAGTTGAGCCCGGAGAACAGCAGCACGATCGCCCAGAGCGTGCGCGGGCGGATGCCGCCCAACGGACCGTACGGACCCGGCGGCAGCATCGGCAACACGACGAGCGCGAGCACGGCGAACTGCAGGGCGGCCCGCATCTCGCGCTCGCCGATCTTGCCCACCAGCCAGTGCAGCCGCTCCTTCTCACCGAGCGCGAGCACCACCACGGCCACGGCCCCCGCAGCGAGCCCCATCTCGCCGACGCCGGCAAGGACGGCGAGCGCCAGCACCACCAACGCCGCGGCCTCCGTGGTGCCGTCGAGATCGGCATCGGGCCGCCGCACCGCCATCGCGTACGCCACGGCCGCGAACCCCACCCCAGCGCCCAGCAGCACGCCGCCCGCCACCGCGTAACCCCACGTGAACAGCAGGCCGGCCGCGCCGCCCAGGAGCCCGAGCAGGAAAAAGGTGCGCATGCCGGCAAAGCGCCCCCGGGGCCCGGACGCGTGACCGGACCATTCGCGCTCCGTCCCTACGGCCAGCCCGATCAGTGCGGCGAGACTCAACCGCATGGCCGCATCGAGCACGGAACCGTCAATCGCGAGCACTGCGGCGAGCGCCGTCATGACTCAGTATGCGCTGGTCGATGCCGAGACCGCTACGGCCCGAATATCGTGCCCCCACCAACACCCGGAAAACCACGGTCGCTCGAAGCCTTGCCGCCCTGCGCGCCATGGAGCACTTTCCCGCACTCGGTTCGCGCCGGCCATCCCTTCCCCGCCCAACCGTACCGAGCATCCCCCCCAGCTTTCCCGCCCCCCCCAATCGAGGCGAGTCATGCGCCGTCTCCGCATATCCTCTCCGTCCCGCATCGCGCTCGCCATTGCGCTGCTCGCGGTCGCGTCCCCGGCCCGCGCCCAGCGCGGTGAAACGGCCGCCGACTCCAGCGGCGGCCCCGGCTACAACCTCCCACTGCGACCCGCCAGGCCGCTGCGCTTCACCACCGACGAAGGCACCTGGATGTCGCTCGACGTCTCCAACGACGGCCAGTGGATCGTCTTCGACCTGCTCGGCGACATCTACAAAATGCCGATCGCCGGCGGCAAGGCCACGCGCCTCACCAGCGGACAGGCGTTCGACGGACAGCCGAACTTCAGTCCCGACGGCAAGACGATCGTATTCGTGAGCGACCGCAGTGAGTCGGACAACCTCTGGCTGATGGACGCCGACGGCCGCCACGTGCGCGCGCTCACCAAGGAGACCGACCACAGCTACGTCTCGCCCACGTGGACGCCCGACGGCAAGTACGTCGTCGCCTCCAAGAGCAACAGCTTCTCGGGCGGGGCGTTCAACGTCTTCATGTACTTCGGCGGCGGCGGCACCGGCCTGCAGCTCACGGGAACCGACTCGGCCGCGGCCGGCGGTCGCGGAGGTGGCGGCGGACGCGGCGGTGCGGCCGTACTGAACAACTTCGTGGGCCCGGCCTTCGGACCGGACGGCCGCTACATGTACGTGGCCGCGCGCAACGGCGGCGGCGGATACAACCAGACCTCCCTCGGCTGGCAGATCGCCGTCTACGACCGCGAGACGGGCCGCACGTTCATCCGCACCGACGCGCCCGGCTCGGCCATGCGCCCCGAGGTGAGCCCCGACGGCAAGTGGCTCGTATACGCCACCCGCGAGGACTCGGTCACGTCGCTGCGCATTCGCGAACTCTCAAGCGGCGACGAGCACTGGCTCGTGCATCGCGTCCAGCGCGACGATCAGGAATCGCGATTCACGCGGGACCTCGAACCGCCATTCGCGTTCACGCCCGACGGCAAGTCCATCGTCGCGGCGTATCTCGGCCACTTCTGGCGGGTGAGCGTGCCCGACGGCAAGGCGACGATGATCCCGTTCAGCGCCGACTACGACGAGATGATCGGCGGCGCCATCAAGGAGCAGTACCCGTTCGACGATTCGACGATCACGGTGCACCAGATCCGGGACCTGGCGCCGTCGCCCGATGGCCGGCGGATGGCGTTCACGGCGCTCGACCGGATATGGGTGATGGACCTGCCCGACGGCGCGCCGCACCGGCTCGTCGCGTCGAGCACCGACGGCGAGTACTCGCCGGCCTGGTCGCCCGACGGCCGCTCCATTGCCTACGTGACGTGGAGCGACATCAGCGGCGGCGACATCTACCGGATGAACGCCGATGGATCGGGCGCGCCACAGAAGCTCACGACACAGTCGGCATTCTACGAGAATCTCACCTACGCCCCCGATGGACGCCGGCTCGTATTCGGGCGCGGCCCGCGTGACATGCGTCGGGACCGCGACGAGCTGGAGCGCCCCAACGCGCAGGCCACGGGCGTCGAACTGGCCTGGATGCCCGCCGCCGGCGGCGCGGCGACGATGATCGCTCCGCTCACGACCTTCGGCCAGCCGCATTTCGGACCCGACACGTCGCGCATCTACGTCTCGCAGGGCAGCGTGCTCACGTCCATGCGCTGGGACGGTACCGACGTCAAGGACATCATCCGCTTGGGCGGCGGTGGACGCGGGGCCGGTGGCGGGGGCGGCGGCGCGAGCAACATCCTCCTCTCCCCCGACGGCTCCCGGGTGCTCGTGCAGTCGGGTGTTCAGGCGTACGTGATCGACGACGTGCCCGTGAAGGGGGGCGATGCCCCGGTCGTCAACACGTCGAGCCCCGCGCAGTCGTCGGTGCCCGTGCACAAGCTCACCACGGTGGGCGGCGAATTCGCGACGTGGACTGCCGACAGCAAGAAGATCTACTTCTCCCTCGCCCATACGCTGTTCACCTACGACCTCGCCGCCTCGGCGACGGCGATCGCCGATTCCACCGAACGCGCCGACTCCATCGCGGGGGCTCGTGGCGCCGGCGGGCGCGATAGCGCCGGAGGCCGTGGAGGCCGCGGCGGGCGCGGGGCCAACGGCGCCGCGAACAAGCCGGCCTACGAAGCCGTACAGCACGACGTGGTGATCACCGTGGCGCGCGACGTCCCGCGCGGCACGGTCGTGCTCCGCGGCGCGCGGATCATCACCATGAAGGGCAGCGAGGTCATCGCCGACGGCGACATCGTGGTCAAGGACAATCGCATCGTCGCCGTGGGCCCGCGCGGAAAGGTCAGCATCCCGCCGGGCGCGCGGGCGATCGACGTATCGGGCAAGACGATCATTCCCGGGTATGTCGATATCCACGCCCACATCTGGCCGGCATTCGGCGTGCACCGGTCGCAGCCGTTCGAGTACATGGTCAATCTGGCCTACGGGGTGACCACCATCCGCGACCCGCAGACCTCGAGCACCGACGTGCTGTCGTACGAGGACATGGTGGCCACGGGCCAGTTCATTGGCCCGCGCATCCACTCCACGGGTCCCGGCGTGTTCGCCGCCGAGAACATCAAGTCGCTGGCCGACGCGCAGTTGGTGCTCTCGCGTTATTCGAAATACTACCAGACCAACACCATCAAGCAGTACATGACGGGAGACCGCCGCGTGCGGCAGTTCGTCGTGATGGCGGCGCGCGAACAGCACCTGATGCCGACGCTCGAAGGCGGGCTCGACTTCAAGAAGAACCTCACCGAGGCGATGGACGGCTATTCGGGCAGCGAGCACACGCTGCCCATCGCGCCGTTGTACAAGGACGTGATCGAACTCTATGCCACCGCCGGCATCACGTGGACGCCCACGCTGATCGTGGAGTACGGCGGGCCGTGGGCCGAGAATTACTGGTACGAGCACAGCGACGTGCTCAACGACAAGAAGCTGAACCATTTCACGCCGCGCGACGTGGTGGAGACCAAGGCGTCGCGCCGGCCGGGCTGGTGGGCGCCCACGCAGTGGTCGTTCCCGCTGTTCGCCGCACAGGCAGCCAAGGTCGTGGCGGCGGGCGGCCGCGTGGGCTTGGGCAGCCACGGCCAACTCCAGGGGCTCGGCGCCCAGTGGGAGATCTGGAACATCGCGTCGGGCGGCATGCCGCGTATGGACGTGCTCCGCGTGGCGACGATCTTCGGCGCCGAGGCGATAGGGATGGAGAAGGACGTGGGATCGATCGAAGCCGGCAAGCTTGCCGACCTGCAGGTGCTCGACCGGAATCCGCTGGACGACATCAGGAACACCAACACCATCAAATACGTCATGAAGAACGGCCGCCTCTACGACGGCAATACGCTGGACGAGATCTGGCCTCGCCAGAAAGCCGCGCCGCGGCTCTGGTGGTGGACCCCGACCGACCAGTAGCGACGTGGACCATGGCCAACGAAGAGGCCCGGCGCCGTGTGTTCGGCGCCGGGCCTTCTTCAATTCCGCGCAGCGAACGCGGTGCGCGTCGCGCCGGCCGCCCCGCTACTCGTACCGCAGCGCTTGAATGGGATCGAGGGCCGCCGCCTTGCGCGCCGGATAGAATCCGAAGAAGATGCCCACCGCCGCCGAGAACCCGATGGCGATGCCCACCATCGGCGCGGCGATGGCCGTCTGCCAGCCCGTGGTGCGCTGCAGGATCGCGGCGCCGGCATAGCCGAGCGCCACCCCGATCATCCCGCCGATCACGCTCATCACGATCGCTTCCACCAGGAACTGCGTCAGCACGTCGCTCCCCCGCGCGCCGATCGCCATCCGGATCCCGATCTCACGCGTCCGCTCGGTGACCGACACGAGCATGATGTTCATGATGCCGATGCCGCCCACGAGCAGCGAGATGCTGGCGATCGCCGCAAGCAGCAGGGTCATGACCTCGGTCGTGCCCGACGCCGCCTGCGCCAGATCGGTCTGATTCTTGACCGTGAAATCGTTGGAATCGTACGGCGCCAGCCGGTGGGTATCGCGCAGGATCTGCGTGATCTCCTGCTCGGCGGCGGGAATCTCTTCTTTCGTGGCGGTGCTGGCCAGGATCTGCGCAATGAACTGGTGGCCCGAGAGGCGCGTCTGGACGGTCGTGTACGGCGCCAGGATGATGTCGTCCTGATCGTTGCCCTCGGCGGTCTGCCCCTTGGCTTCGAGCACGCCGATCACCTGGAACGGCACGTTGCGCAGCCGGACCTCCTGGCCCACCGGATCCTGGTCGGGCCACAGGTTGGTCGCGACCGTCTTGCCGATCACCGCCACGCGACTGTCGGAGCGCACGTCGGTGGCGTCGAAGAACCGCCCCGAACTCGTCTTCCAGTTGCGGATGATCGCGTAGTCGGGAGACACGCCGTCCGTCGCCGTCCGCCAGTTGCCGGCCCCGCCCACCACCTGCCCGAACGCGATGATCACCGGCGACGTCGCCGTGAGCAGCAGCCCCTGATTGGCGAGCGTCGTGTAGTCCTTGATCGTCAGCCGGTTGGACGTGCCCGCTCCCTGGCTCACGCCGCCGGTGCGGAACGCCCCCTGCGTGATCACGATCATGTTGGTGCCGAGATTGTCGATGCGGCGCTGGATCTCGGACTTGGCGCCCTGCCCCACCGCCACCATCACGATCACCGCGCCCACGCCGATGATGATGCCGAGCATCGTGAGCAGCGTGCGCAGCTTGTTCTTCGTGATGCTCTTGGTGGCGATCTTGATCAGTCTTGTCGATTGCATGTCACGCGTCCGCTTCGATGGGTTCGAGGTGCTGCAGATCTTCGGATGCCGTGTGCCGATCCGCCACCGCCTCGTCTCGGATGATGTGCCCGTCGCGCAGCTCGACCACCCGCTTGGTGTACATGGCGATGTCGTGTTCGTGGGTGACGAGCACCACCGTGATGCCCTGCTCGTTCAACTCCTGAAATAGCGCCAGCACTTCCACGGACGTCTGGGAGTCCAGGTTGCCCGTGGGCTCGTCGGCCAGGACGAGAGCAGGATGCGTGACCAGCGCCCGCGCGATGGCGACGCGCTGCTGCTGGCCGCCCGACAGCTCGCTCGGCTCATGGTCCAGCCGCTCGCCCAGCCCCACCCGCTCCAGCGCCTCCCGGGCCAGCTTCTTCGAGTCCAGCTTGCGATTGCTGCGGTCGTAGAGCAGCGGCAGCTCCACGTTCTCCAGCGCCGACGTGCGCGCCAGCAGGTTGAACCCCTGGAACACGAACCCGATCTTCTCGTTGCGGATGTCGGCCAGTTGGTTCTTGGACAGCTTGTCCACGTGCACGCCGTCCAACCAGTAGTTGCCCGAAGTCGGTTGGTCCAGGCACCCGATGATGTTCATCAACGTGGACTTGCCGGAACCCGATGCGCCCATGATGGCGATCATCTCGCCCGGCTCGACGGTGAAATTCACGCCGCGCAGCGCGTGCACCTCGGTCTTGCCCGTGACGTAGGTCTTTTTCAGGTCCTGGACCTTGATGACGGCCTGTTTGGTTGTCGCCATGCTCAGAATCCCCGGCCGAATCCGCCGCGGCCGCCTCTACCGTTGGTAGTCGGCTGGAACGGGTTGCTCGATGCAGCGGGTGCGGCGCCCGATCCACCGGCCGTCACCGCGGCGATGAGTTGCAGCCCTTCCTTGAGGTCCGGCGGTCCGCTGATCTCCGTCTCCGTTCCGTCCGTCAGACCCGTGTGCACGCGCATCACGGCGAGCTTGCCATCCTTGAGGTACCAGAGCGTCGCGACGTCCGACGGGCCACGCCCCCCCGCTCCACCCCGGCCCCCGGCGCCACGACCCCCTGCTCCGCCGCGTGCGCCACCCCCAAACCCTCCACGCGCGCGCCCGTTGGAATCCCCACGACGGCCGCCCGCCCGCAACGAATCGGCGCCGCCCGCTGTGGCATTCTCCGCGCGGAACTGCGCGATCATGGCCGCCGTGGGCTGGAAGCGCAACGCCCCGTTGGCCACCTTGAGCACGTTGGTCGCCTTGGACACTTGGAAATTGATGGTCGCCGTCATCCCGGGGAACAGCGTGCCGTCGGTGTTCGCCACCCGGACCAGCACGGGGTAGTCCACGACGTTGTCCACCACCGTCGACTGGAGCCGCACTTCCCCGACGGTTCCATGATACGTGCGATCCGGATACGCCTCCACCGTGAAGTCCACCGGCTGCCCCACGTGGATCTGGCCGATGTCCGCCTCGTCCACCATGGCCAGGATCTGCAGATCCTTGAGGTCGGCGGCAATCAGGAACAGTTCCGGTGCCGAGAAGCTGGCCGCCACCGTCTGCCCCAGGTCCACCGTCCGCTTGATCACGATGCCGTCGATCGGCGAGTAGATGTAGGCGTAGTTGAGATTCTGCCTCGCCTGGCGCAGCGCCACCGAATCCGACGCCAACGTGGCCTTGGACATCGCAAAGTTTGCGAGCGCCGTCTCGTAATCGGATTCCGTCTCGGCACCCGTAGCCAGCAGCCGCTTGATCTGGTCGAGCGCGTATCCCTTCTGCTTGAGGTCGGCAGAACCCTGGTCCTCCGCGGCGATCGCCCGGTCAACCGCCAACCGGAGCACCGTGGTATCCAGCCGCGCGATCAACTCCCCTTTGTGCACGCGCGAGTTGAACGTCGCGTTCAACTGATCGATGATTCCGGACACCTGCGTGCCTACCTGCACGGAGTCGGTCGCGTACATGTTGCCCGTCGCGCTCACCGTCGATTCGATGTCGCCGCGCGTGACCGGGACGTAGAGATACGAAACGGAGGCCGCCGCCGCCCGGCTCCGGAAGTAGAACACGCCGCCGATCACCACGGCGATCACGATCAGGGACACGATGATTTTCTTCATCTGTTTTCAGTTCCAGGAGTTGTGGGTCCGGCGAGAGCGAGCCAGGCTCGCCCCATCAATTAGTAACGCGCTCACCACCACCAAAGCGTACACCACACAAAGATTTCCATACGCGGCCAGTCGGCCGCCCATCCGGGTTGCGCCCGCTCGTGGACGCCTTCCATATCGCCGCGTACCCGCTTCGCGACACCTGCGTATATTCGAACAACCGACACTTCCGGAGCCAGACGCCATGCGCATCGAACTCGAGGTGAACGGCCAACACCATGCCGTGGACGTCGATCCAGGGCGCAGCCTGCTCGCCGTTCTCCGCGAGGAGATTGGCCTCACCGGACCGAAGTACGGCTGCGGCGAATCCCAGTGCGGAGCCTGCACCGTCCTCATTGACGGCCGTTCGGCACATGCCTGCGTCACTCCGGTGTCGGCGGCGGTCAACGTGCCGGTCACGACCATAGAAGGCATCGCGCCCGACATAAGTATGAACGCGCTGCAACGCGCCTTCGTTGAAGAGGATGCCATGCAATGTGGCTATTGCACGGCCGGGATGATCATGGCGGCGGCCTCCCTGCTCGCGGCTACGCCCCATCCGTCCCGCGATGAGATCGTACGGGCCATGGACGGAAACGTCTGCCGCTGCGGCACCTATCCGCGAATCGTCCGCGCCATCCAGCGGGCTTCTGGCTCGGCCCACCCCGCGCCGGACCAGCGGACCGAGGAGGCGCGGCCATGACCAACTCGCGCCGCGACTTCATCAAGCTCTTCGGCGGCGGCATCGCCGTCGCCCTCGTCACCCGCAATGCGTCAGCGGCCCAGGGGCTCACCGCCATGCTCGGCGGCCCGCCCGGCGGCGGCGCGCCCACCCCCACCGACCAGATCGCGGCCTGGCTCCACATCGGCGCCGACGGCGCCGTCACCGTGTTCACGGGCAAGGTCGAGGTGGGCCAGGGCATCCGGACCTCGCTCGCCCAGGAACTGGCCGAAGAACTGCGCGTGCCGCTCGCATCGGTCCACATGGTCATGGGTGACACGGACCTGACACCGTACGACATGGGCACGTTCGGCAGCATGTCCACGCCGCGCATGGGCCCGCTGCTCCGCAAGGCGGGCGCCTCGGCGCGCGAACTGCTCATCGGCCTGGCAGCCGCGCGCTGGACGGTGGATCGCACCTCGCTCCACGCCGCCGACGGGCGCGTCGTGCACGCGCCAAGCGGCCGGTCGGCCAGCTACGGCGAACTCACGGCGGGCCGGCAACTCACCGAGACGGTGAGCGACGACGCGCCGCTCACGCCGGCCACCGCGTGGAAAACCGCCGGCACACCCGCGGGCCGCGTGGGCGCCGCCGATGTCGTCACCGGACGCCACCAATATCCGTCGGACCTCACGCGCCCCGGCATGCTCTACGGTAAGGTGCTGCGCGCGCCATCGATGGGCGCCACGCTGCAATCCATGGATGCCAGCGACGCCGCCGCCGTGAAGGACGCGGTCGTGGTGCAGGACGGCCCGTTCGTCGGCGTGGCGGCCCCCCGCACCTCCGACGCCGAACGCGCGCTCATTTCCATCCAGGCCCGTTGGACGCCCGCCCCGGGCCCGCAACCGTCGTCAGCCGACATCTACGACTATCTCAAGCGTACGCGGCCCGCGCCGAGCGCCGGGCGCGCCGGCGGCGAGGCCTACGGCGGCGGTGAGCCGTTCGTGCAGGGCGACGTCGACGCCGCGCTCCGCTCGGCGGCGCACACGCTCGCGCGTACCTACACCGTGGCCTACATCGCGCACGTGCCCCTGGAGCCGCGCGCGGCGGTGGCCGAATGGACCACCGACGCCAGGGGCGAGAAGCTCACGGTATGGACCGGCACGCAGCGCCCCTTCGGGGTGAAGGAAGAGTTGATGCGCGCCTTCGACCTGGCCGACGACCGCGTGCGGGTGATCATGCCCGACACCGGGTCGGCCTACGGCGGCAAGCACACCGGCGAATGCGCCGTCGAAGCCGCCCGCCTGGCCCGC